>CAZHEW010000225.1:0-6014 GCA_964531815.1 uncultured Verrucomicrobiota bacterium | reverse complement strand
GGAGTGAGCCGGGGCTATTTTACGCTGGCGCAAGTCCACAAAATACATCAGCATATCCTCCGTGAACTTGACCGTGAACGGGTGCGGTTCGAGAAGATTTACATCGCGCCCGAGGCGCCCGACGCGCCAAGCCGGGGCCGCAAACCCTCGCCGCAATTCCTGCTGGATGCGCGCGAGGAGTTTGGGGTGGACCTGGCGCAGAGCTATATGATTGGCGACAAACTGATTGATTTGGAATGCGGCTGGAATGCCGGCGTGAAGCAGTGTCTGCTGGTCCGCACCGGTTACGGAGCGGAGCTGGCGCGCGCTGCGGCCGACAAACTGGCCGCCGCCGCTGTCGTGGACGATTTGCCCGCAGCGGCGCAGTGGATACTCAAGCAAACCTAAACCTCCGCCCCGCGGCGCGCGGGGCTCTTCCGAAACAGACTCCCAAGAGAAAGATTAAAGATCATGTGTGGTATAGTTGGATACGTTGGCAAGAGAGAAGCGACACCGTTGCTCATTGAGGGCCTCCGGCGGCTGGAATATCGCGGGTACGATTCGGCCGGGGTCTGCATCCTGGCAAACGGGGCGCTTCACGTGCGCAAGCAAGTGGGGCGCGTCGAGGGGCTGGCTCAGTCGCTCAAGGCGAAGCCGGTCAAAGGGACGCTCGGCATCAGCCACACCCGCTGGGCCACGCATGGCCTGCCCAGCGACATTAACTCGCACCCGCACCTCGACAAATCCGGCAAGGTGGCAATGGTGCACAACGGCATCATCGAGAACTACGCCGCCCTCCGCCACCGTCTCCAGCGCCACGGCCACCATTTCCTGTCGCAGACGGACACCGAAGTCCTCGCCCACCTCATCGGCTATCACCTCGACAAGGCGCTCGCCCGGAATGGAGAGGTCACGCCTGAGCGCGTCACGCAAGCCATCTTCGCGGCCACGCGTGAGGTCGAAGGCACTTATGGCATCGCCCTCATGCACCAGGACCTGCCCGGCTACCTGTTCGGCGCACGCCGCGGCTCGCCGTTAGTCGCCGGCCTCGGCAAAGGCGAGAACTTCCTCGCCAGCGACGTTTCGCCCATTGTCGCGCACACCCGCAAAGTCCTCTATTTGCACGATGGCGACGTCGTCACGCTGACGGACAAGGACTTCGCCTTGCAGGCCAAGGGCAAGGCGATCAAGCGCCCGGTCAGTTCGGTGGATTGGTCGGCCGAGGAAGCGGAGCGCGGCAAGTACCCGCACTACATGCTCAAGGAAATCTTCGAGCAGCCCGGCCGCGTGGCCGAGGTGCTCCGGCGCACCCTCCGCCCCACGAAGGGCAACGTCGAGTTCGAGGAAATGGCCCTGAAGCCCAAAGAGCTGGCCAAGATTGACCGGCTTATCCTGGTGGCTTGCGGCACGAGCTGGCACGCCGCGCTGGTGGGCGAATACGTCATCGAGACCCTTGCCCGCATGCCGGTCGAAGTCGAATACGGCAGCGAAATGCGCTACCGCGGCCGCCCCATCGAGAAGAACACGCTCATGGTCTCCATCTCCCAATCCGGGGAGACCGCCGACACGCTGGCGGCGATCCGCGGCGCCAAGGTCCAGGGCGCCCGCACGCTGGGCATTGTCAATGTCGTGGGCTCGACCATCGCCCGCGAATCCGACGGGGACATTTACATGCGAGCCGGTCCCGAAATCGGCGTGGCCTCGACCAAGGCCTTCGAGATGCAAGTGCTGCAACTGACGCTGCTGGGCATCGCCCTGGCGCGCCAGCGCGGCAAGCTTTCACCGGCCGAGGGCCGCAAGCTCGTGCGCGAGCTCCAGACCATCCCGGGCAAGATCGAGAAGATTCTGGCGGGCGACGCGTGCCTGCGAAAGATCGCGAAGAAGTATCACAAGGCGACTGATTTCCTTTACATGGGCCGCCAATTCAACTTCCCCGTCGCCCTGGAAGGCGCGCTCAAGCTCAAGGAGATTTCCTACATCCACGCCGAGGGCTACCCCTCCGCCGAGATGAAACACGGGCCCATCGCGCTCATCGCGCCCGACTTCCCGAGCGTCTTCGTCGTGCCCCGCGATGCGATGTACGACAAGAACATGAGCAATGTGGAAGAGATCCGGGCGCGCAAAGGGCCGATCATCGCCATCGCGACGGAAGGCGACACCGAGATCACGCACAAAGCCAACGACGTGATCTACGTTCCGCGGACGATGGACATCTTTCAGCCGCTGCTGACGGTGGTGCCGCTGCAACTGCTCGCTTACCACATCGCCGTCCTGCGCGGCTGCGACGTGGACAAACCCCGCAACCTGGCAAAGAGCGTCACCGTCGAGTAGCACTGGACGCGTGCCGAACCATCTGTGTAGTAAACAACAATGAACAATGACAAACTAACAATGATCCCTGAATATACGCATGCAGACAATTCGCTGTGGCGCAGTTCACGACGTGCACTGGCTCTCGCCACCGCTCTTCTAATTGGAACCAGCCTGACTACGGCACGGGCCCAGCAAGCAGCAGCCCCAAGCGCGCCGCCGCCACCCGCCAACCGGTGGGAAACCACCGCGGCAGCCGGGTTTACGCTGACACGTGGAAACAGCGATACCCTCCTGGCCACCCTGAGCCTGGACACCAAGCGGAAGTGGGAGCGCGATGAAGCGGCCTTCGGCATCGCCGGCGGCTACGGCGAAGACGACAGTGTGAGAAACACCGAGTTTGTCAACGCCTTCGGCCAGTACAACCGGCTCTTGACTGAGCGTTTCTACGTTGGCTTACGGGCCGATTTCAACTACGATGGCATTGCGAACCTGAGTTATCGGGTGACCGTCAGCCCCTTGGCCGGGTATTACCTCATCAAGGAAGCGAGGACCACCCTGGCGCTTGAAGCTGGCCCATCAGTGGTTTTTGAGAAGTATCAAGACCAGTCGGCGGACACTTACGCCGGCTTCCGGCTTGCCGAGCGCTTCGAACACAAGCTCACCGACACAACCAAGATTTGGCAGAGCGCTACTTACATTCCGCAAATAGACCGTTGGGCGGACAAGTACATCATCACGTTCGAAGCCGGCATTGACACGGCCATCACAAAGCAATGGAGTCTGCGGGTAGTCTTCCAGGACATCTATGACAGCGAGCCAGCCGCCGGCAATGACCGCAATGACATGCGCCTGATCGCCGGCACGGCCTACAAATTCTAACCCAGCCGCGCGCGGCGGCTGCGGCAGTAGCCGGGAATCGCTCCCGTCCCGAATTCACCCACGCCCGGTGGCGCAAATGACGCCACCGGGCCTTTTCATGCGCGAACGGGCGGCGTGCGAAGGCCCCCTTAAGCTCGCGGTCACCGCTCTTCCTGCCCTGTCTGGGGTGTCTCCCGGTTCAGCACCTGGATATGCTGGCGGATGGCGTCCACGAGGGCGTAGGGATTGGTCTGGTCCAGCCGGCGCAGAACACATTCCCAACGGTAGGCGAAACTGCCTGCGGGGTCGTACTGGCAGTGCTTGAACAGATTGTCAAATGCGCGGCGGCGTTTGCGATAGTCGCCCTGGATATGCAGGAACTGGTCGCGGAAGGCGTCAAGGTAGGCCGTGGCGAAGGCTTCGGGATCGGGAACGAGCTTGTCACGGCTGTTGGCCGGCCGCGCATAGTGGGCAGCGAAAGCCGCCAGGGGCAGCTTGTACTCAACGAAGGCGCCAGTGTAGTCCACGACCAGGATTTCCGCCGGCAGTCCATCCTCGCCCTCACGTACCAACTCGTCGCCGTCGTCGAAGATGGGGCGTTTCTCTGCTTCCTGCGCCGCCCCCGGAGTCAGGCTGGCAGCTCCTGCCCGGCCTAAGAGCTCGTCTCCCTCGTGGGGGCTCGGAGGTTTCTCTACCTCCTGCGCGCGCCCCACAATCAGGTTGGAAGCCGCCGCCCGCCCCAGGAGCTCGGCCAGCCTGGCTCCGTATCCCGACCGGGCATACTTTAGCGGCGACAGTTTATCGGTGGCAGTGCCCGGCAGATACTCCCGCTCGAAGTAGAAAGTGCGGATCGCTTCGCCGCGGAATTGCTCGTTGGTGCCCTTATAGATTTCAATCAGACGTCGCAGGCCAACGCGGCGGATGAGGTTCATCCGCAACTGGCGGCAGCCCAGGCGCCGGTCCAGGCAGTAGTCGGTGTAGTCGTCGCTCTCCCTGATCGCCCGCAGCAGATCCTTGCCTTGGTCCAGGCGCTCCCAGACGCTCCACTTTTGGAGGCGCATAAACCGCTTGATGGTGGCGCGCTCGCTCCGCGAATGAAACTCGGCCAGATACACGCCCCGGCGGCTGCCCTTCTGGGGCCGACCCAGCGACAACGATTCGGGCACGCAGCCCACGTTGATGTAATCCAGGTCGCCGTACTCGCGGATGAAGTTGAAGATGACGCCTTGGGCCCGCGGGTCGCAAAGCCGCTGAAGTTCCTCATCCTCGGGGTGGCTCGCCGCTTCATCGAATACCGAGTCCAGGAGGAACTCCCCTTCCTCGAAACGCCCGCCGGGCAGCCACTCCACCTGCATATAAAACTCCGGGCTGAGGCCGCTCAACACTTGCTCCGTCTCCATCTCGTTGCCTTCGAGGAAGAGGGTCGAGACAATCTGCTCGCACCAGAAGCGGTTGTGAAAGTCGTCTGTGCGATAGGCTTCGAGCACGGCGGATTGAAAGCGGCTGCAGAGGCCCTCGAACTGCGCCCGCAGTTGTTCCGGGCTCAGTTGCGCATAGACCACTCCGGCGAACTGGCGCGCGCCGAACCGCCGCGCATCGGCGGCAAAGAAATCCAGTTCCGGATGCCCTAGCCGATTACGCAGTATGACGTGCTCGGCGATCTCCTGGAGATGGCGCGCCAAGCCGGGATCGTCCAGCCGGCCGAGGCCCTGGAACTCATGGCAGGTCAGCCACCGGGTTCCCGTCAGGCGATTGTAGAAGTAGATCGGCAAGCCATGAATACCAACCTTCGAGGCTAGAACCAGCCTTTCCTTGCCCTCGCGCGTCTTGGGAATGGAGCTGAGGCGCCAGCACTCGCCGCGATGTTTGATGGCCTCCCGCACCCGGCGGTCCGCAACCGACAGGAACTTCACCTGCCGCTTGGACACCAGCGTCTGCAGCAGTTCGTCCCCCGCAAACGCGAGGTCCATGCGTTCAGGGTTGGGCCGGATGAGAATATGCTCGGGGTCAAACACCAGATCCACCGACTCGGCTGCAAGCTGTTCCTCCTCTTCCAGACTGAGCGGCGGCAGACCCTTTGCCAGGCGTCCCTGGTTGACGCGCTCAATGAAGCCCAGCCGTTGCACCGCGTGCACGCCGGGCGGTTGGGTCCAAAGGGCGCCGTAGGATGGGAACAGGCTGCCGATTCGAGTAATCTGTCGGCCCTGCTCGTCCCGCGCGAATGGGTTTGGTCCAATCAGTTCCAAATGCATGTTAACCTATCCTTCAGCTACAGGCCTAGCATACTCGCAGCCCGCGCAAAAGGCCAGCCAAAACCGACCCCCGAGGCGCCCCGCTTTTCCTCCGTGCAATCCGCAACCGCTGCGGTTACAAAGAGCGCGATGAAAGTCATTGGCATCATTCCCGCGCGTTACGCCTCCACGCGTTTTCCCGGAAAGCCGCTTGCTCTGATTGCTGGCAAGCCGCTCATTCGGCACGTTGTCGAGCGCTGCCAGCAGGCCACGTCGCTCGCGGAGGTGATTGTCGCTACGGACGACTCGCGGATACGAGAGGTCGCACAGGACTTCTGCCGGACCGAAATGACCGCGCCCGATCACCCAAGCGGCTCAGACCGCATTGCCGAGGTGGCCGCGCGCTGCGCCTGTGACGCGATCGTGAATATCCAGGGGGACGAGCCGCTCATCGCCCCTGCCGTCATCAATGCCGTCGCCGACGCCCTCGCCCAGGCGGAAATGTCCACCGCCGCCACGCCGATCACGCGCCCCGACGAGTACGACAACCCAAATACGGTGAAAGTCGTTGTCAACGGTGCGGGACGCGCCCTATATTTCTCGCGGTGCACGATTCCGTATTTGCGAGAGGCC
>CAZHEW010000224.1:0-6022 GCA_964531815.1 uncultured Verrucomicrobiota bacterium | reverse complement strand
GGCGGGATTGTGCCCCGCCTGCCTGCTCCAGCAGGGCGCTGCTGCCGACACCGCCCCCCACCCGGAGGCCAAGCCGTTCGTGCCCTCCACGCCTGAAGAACTGGCCCGCCTCTTTCCCCAGCTCGAAATCCTCGGTCTGCTGGGCAAGGGCGGCATGGGCGCGGTCTATAAGGCTCGACAGAAGCAGCTCGACCGCATTGTCGCCCTCAAGCTCCTGCCCCCCGGCATCGGCAGCGATCCCGCGTTCGCGGAACGGTTCGCCCGCGAAGCCCGAGCGCTCGCCCGCCTGAACCACCCCGGCATCGTCACGCTCTACGAGTTCGGCCAGATCGAGTCTCAACCCTCGACGTTCGACCCTCAGCCTTCCCTCTGCTACTTCCTCATGGAGTTCGTGGACGGCGTCAACCTGCGGCAACTGCTTGCCGGCGGCCGGATCTCCTCGCGCGAGGCGCTGGCCATCGTGCCGCAGATTTGCGACGCGCTCCAGTATGCCCACGATCAAGGCATCGTCCACCGCGACATCAAGCCTGAGAACGTCCTCCTTGACCGCCGTGGCCGGGTGAAGGTCGCCGACTTTGGCCTCGCCAAACTCGTGGAAGCGAATCCGCCCCTCACCCCAGCTCTCTCCCCATCGGATGGGGGGAAGGTGGCCGACAAGCCGGGCGAGGGGACGGCGCCGGTCCTCACTGAAGCGGGCAAGATCATGGGGACGCCCCAATACATGGCGCCTGAGCAGGTGGAGAACCCGGCCGAGGTGGACCGCCGGGCGGACATTTATGCGCTGGGGGTGGTGTTTTACCAGATGCTCACGGGCGAACTGCCCGGCAAACCGATCGAGCCGCCTTCGCACAAGGTGCAGGTGGACGTGCGGCTGGATGAGGTCGTCCTGCGCGCCCTGGAGCGCAAGCCCGAGCTGCGCTACCAGCAGGCCAGTGAGGTCAAGAGCGCAGTTGAGACCATCACCGGGCGGCGAGAGGACGAAGTACCGGCACAAGCAAAGGCACCCTTGAGTCCGGATGAAATCGCGCCGCACGCTGAGGCGGTGAAAGGGCGCCTGCGGTTGGCGAGCGCGGCGTTGTTCATCATAGGCTGCGTCTGCTTGGGCGGACTTTCGTTGCTTTACTTGGTGGCGAGTGTGCTGCCTGCCGAGGGTACCCGGGCGGTGGTGAATTCTATCAGATCGTTGGAATCGGGCCTGCTGGGCAGGCTTGAGCGGCAGTTTAGTTTGTATTTTGTAAGCGTCAGCCCTCTGGTGGGCGCGCTGGCGTTAGTGAATGCCTGGCAGGTAAGGGAATTGCAGGGGTTTGCCTTGGCCATGTCGGTTGTCGTCCTGGCGTCTCTGCAGCCGGTCTTGTGGCCGCTGACGCTTCCCCTGGGTCTGATTGCGCTTGGGGTGTTGTGCCAGAAGCAGGTGCGCGCTGCGTTCGCGGCCCAGGAAAACCGGCGGGCCAGTCGTGGGGGCAGTGAGATCGATTCGGTGGCAGGCGATAGATTAGCAGTGACGAGCGCGGTGTTGGTTCTGCTATCAGTTGCGACGGCCCCGATTTACGCATTGCTGAAGCCGGAACTTCCCGGAGTAAGCGGAGCGGCGATTCTCGGTGTCGCGGTCTTGGGCTGGCTTGCGTTCGATGCGAGTAGAGTGAGCGTCATACTTGGCTGGCTGGCGTTGTTCGCAATGCGCCGGTCAGTAGCGAGCGCCAGCGGACTTGGCTATGCCGTGTTCGGGATTCTGTTCGCGCCGATGCTGCAGATAGTCCACTGGTTTGGTCCTGCGACAGATGCCGTTGGGCTCCAGTCGAATCTGGAGGCTGGCCGGATCACTCGGAATTCGCTGCTGCCGATCCTCGCCGCCGGCCTGCTGGCGTGGTGGATTTCCCGGCGCAAGGCCCGCTTTGAGAGGACCGGCAGACCAACGTTTCAGCTTATGTCTCGGCTGGGTTGGACGACGGGGATTGTCGTCCTAGCCTATGTCGGGGCCCTTTTCTTTGGCTTCGGAAGGCCAGGCTTGTAGATCGGCTCGTCACGTGGCAATGAGATCTCCGCCTTCTTCTATTTCAACTGACTTGACCTCGGCACGGACAACGCCCTGCACGCCTGCGCCGGGGAACACCTTCGCCACGACGCATTGGACGGTGGTGCTGGCGGCGGGCCGGCGCAGCACGCCGCAGTCCGACCGCGCGTTGGAGGAGTTGTGCCGCGCATACTGGTACCCGCTCTACGCGTATGTCCGGCGGCACGGGCACTCGAAAGAGGATGCGGAGGACCTTACGCAGGGCTTCTTCGCCACCTTCCTGAAACGGAATTACCTGGAGGGCCTCAGCAGCGAGCGGGGCCGCTTCCGCGCGTTCCTGCTGGCCGCGCTAAAACACTATCTGGCCAATGAATATGACCGCGCGTCACGCCAGAAGCGGGGTGGCGGGGTAGCCCCGATTTCACTCGATTGGCACGACGCCGACGCGCGCTACCAGATTGATCCGCCGGACCAGCTCAGCCCGGACAAACTCTACGACCGCGCCTGGGCCACGACCCTGCTGGAACAGGTCATCACCCGGCTGCGCACGGAATGCGCCGCCGAGGGCAACGCCGCCGTGTTCGAGCAGTTGAAGCCCTTCCTGACGGTGGACAAAGGGGACATCTCCTATGTGGAGGCCGCCGCCAGGGCGGGTCTGAACGAAGGGGCGGCGCGGGTGGCAGTGCACCGGCTGCGCAAGCGCTACCGGGAATTGCTGCGCGCTGAAATTGCACAGACGCTTTCGGACCCCGCCGACCTTGAAGAGGAGCTGCGCGCCTTGTTCCAGGCATTTGGGGACTGAACGGAGTTAAACAACAAAGTGACAAAGGCACGAAGCTGTGGAGCCGGGGGGGGCTCTTCCCCGAAGCATAGTTTGCTGCAGCCCCACGCTCGAAGCGGGGCCAACAGAAGCCCTTGGCGTCTTCGCGCCTTGGTTGTTTGCCTTACTTCAGCTTCGCCAGCGTCTCTTTGACCTTCGCGAAGTTCGGCAGGTCCTTGGGCGTGGGAGTCTGCTCGCTGTATTGCACGACGCCTTGCTTGTCTATGACAAAGGCCGCGCGCGCGGAGGTGTCGCCGATGTCGGCCAGCATCGGGAACAGGACCCCATACTTCTTCGTGACTTCCTTGTTCAGGTCGCTGGCCAGGGTGATGCCGATCTTCTCCTTTTGTGCCCAGGCTTCCTGCGCGAAAGGCGTGTCCACGCTGATGGCGATGATATCGGCATTCAGGCTGGAATAGGCGCTGAGGCCGCCGGTGATGTCGCACAGTTCCTGGGTGCAGACGCCGGTGAAGGCGGCCGGGAAGAAGAGCAGCACGGTGTTCTTCTTGCCGAAGTTGTTGCTGAGCTTCACGTCCACCAGGCCCGAAGCTTGTTTGGACTTGAGCGTGAAATCAGGCGCTTTGGAACCGACAGGTATTGGCATAGTAGTTATTGGTTAAATGGTTAAATCAACTGAACAGGTAAGCTGGGTTGGGCCGGCTGTCAAGTGGCGGAGAGATCAGAGCGCGGCGAGCACTTCTTTGGCGTGCACGGTGGGCTTCACGGCGGGCCAGACCTTCTTGATGCGGCCATCGGGGCCAATGAGGAAGCTCACGCGATACGTGCCTTGGAACTTCTTGCCCAGGAAACTTTTCGGCCCCCAGGCGCCGTAGGCCTGGACGATCTTCTTGTCCTCGTCGGCGACGAGCGTGAATGGCAGCTTGAACCTCTCGGCGAACTTGTCATGCGACTTGGCGGAGTCGGTGCTGACGCCGATCACCACCGCGCCTTTCTTCCTGATGGCGGCGAACTCGTCGCGGAACGCGCACGCTTCCAGAGTGCAGCCGGGCGTGTTGTCGCGGGGATAGAAGTAGAGGATGACGTTCTTGCCCTTGAAGTCGGACAGGGAGACTTTGCCTCCGCCGTTGGTATCGGCGGTGAAGTCGGGCGCGATATCACCCTCCTGGAGTTTCAGTTCGAGTGGTTTTGCCATAGGTGTGTGCGGTTAGTCGTTGCTGGAATGGCGCTCAGGTCCCGGGTTTGGGGCTGGACGACGGATGCGCGCTCAACTGGCGGCTGCCGTCCCAGACGTAGAGCAGTCCCGAAACGCCGGTGCAGACCGCCGCCCCGATCGTCCAGACGGGGAGCCAGCGCTGCGGCCACTTCAGCAGGACCCAAAGCACGACGACCATCTGCAGCACGGTGGCGATCTTGCCCAGCATCCGGGGCCGGATGGTGAACGACCCGACCATCAGCCGGATCACCAGCAAGCCGACCAGCAGCAGCATATCCCGCCCGATAATGGTGCCGGTCAGCCAGAGCGGGACCGTTTCCAGGTAGGGCCGGTGATCGAAGCTCAGCACGATTACGGCGGAGACCAGCAGGAGTTTGTCGGCCAGCGGATCGAGCATGGCGCCCAGTTCGCTGCGCTGGTTGTAGCGGCGCGCAATGTAGCCGTCCACGCCGTCGCAAATGGCCGCAATGGCGAAGCATACTACCGCCAGCAGCCAGTAAGCCTCTTTGCCATTCTGCCCGTAGTAGAGCACCGCGACCACGAAGAAGGGGATCAGCAGGATGCGCAGGATGGTGATCTTATTGGCGGTTGTCATCGTTCAGTCCGTGCCGATTCTGCGCTCTCCAGGCCGCCCGTCAATCCCTTGTTCTCGGGAGGGCGAGCGTCCCCGCGAGCACAAACATGCGGCTTAAGGGATGGAAATCAGGGCTCGCGGGGACGCTCGCCCTCCCGATAGACGAACCACCAGAACCAGAGCGTCCCCAGACCGCCGCATACCGCGGCCCCGACGAAGTTTGCGTGGGGACTCATGCTCCACAGCCATGCTCCAAGGAACGAGCCGCTGGTCACCACGCAGTCCCGAATCAGGTAATAGGCGCCATACGTGCGCGCGCGCAGCTCCGGGACGGCTTCGCCGATGATTAGCGCTTTGCGCGCGGGCTCGCCGAATTCCTTCAAGCCGCGGACGACGAAGGCCAAGGCCAGCCAGCCGAAGCTGTCCGCCCACAGCAGGGTCACGGGGAAGAGGGTGAAGAAGAGGAAAGTGACCAGCACAAAGGGGCGCCGGCCATACTTGTCGGCCAGGTGCGCGACGGGGATGTAGCAGACCATGGCGGTGACCATCTCGAAGGCCACGAGCACGCCGAATTGTTCGGCGCTCACGCCCGCGCCGTTCATCGCCCAGAGGATGATGAACGCGTAGGGGATGCGCTCACAGAAGCGGATCAGGATGTCGCTGACCAGCAGTTCCCGCAGCGGCGGCGTGAAGGACCGCACGACGACCAGGAAGTTCATGCCGCTCGACTCCGTCGCCGGGACCAATCTCCCTTTGCCCGGCTCGAACATGAACCATTGGAACGCCATGGTGAGCAGCGTCAGGAGCATGCACAGCAGCAGGGCGTACTGGACACCCTTGTCCCAGCCAAAGCGGGTAATAAGCCAGCCGCCGGCAAGCGGCCCGAGCATCATCGGCCCGCGGCGCACCATGGACTGGACGCCGATGCCCATGGTGTGCTGGCGGGCTTTGAGGGAAGTGGCGACGACGGTGAACGTCGTGGGCAACGACAGCGCGCTCCAGGCGAGGAATAGAAACGCGCCGAGCACGAGCGCCAGCCAATGATGCCAGACCAGCACCAGGACGTAGCCCGCCAGCGAGAGCGCGCTGAAGAGCATCAGCGACCGGCGCTGGCCCCAGCGGTCGGTCAGCCAGCCGCCGGGATAGGCGTAAATGGCCCCGAGCAGCGTCTGCAACGCATCGAACAGGCCAATGATAAGGATGCTTGCCCCGAGGGTCTGGAGGTATTTGGGCGCAAACCCGAGCCAGAGCTTCTCACCGGTGCCCGCCAGGACCAGCGCCACCAGCAGCAGGGCGGTGTTGCGCTTGAGCGCCAGGAAGTCAGCGATGGTCCGCCATTTCATGGTTGAGTTTCCACAGGCCAAAGTAAATCATGCCGCGCATGAAGCAAACTCCCAAGCCCCTGGTCGGGATCATTATGGGCAGCGATTCGGACTGGCCCAC
>CAZHEW010000223.1:2662-6022 GCA_964531815.1 uncultured Verrucomicrobiota bacterium | reverse complement strand
AGCCTACATCGGCGATCTGCACCGGCTCAGGCAAGGGCCTTGGCAGCGATGTCCCGGCGGAAATGAGCGCCATCGAAGTTAATGGCGTCCACAGCAGCGTAGGCAGCGTCGCGAGCGCTCCTTAGGTCCGTCCCCCAGGCAGTCACTCCGAGCACCCGGCCGCCGCTGGTAATGACTTGATCTCCTGCTTGGGCGGTACCGGCGTGGAAGACTTTGGTGTTGGGCACGCAGGCGGCTGTGCCGAGGCCGCGAATAGGCTTGTTTTTCTGGTAGCTGCCCGGATACCCGCCCGACGCCATCACTACGCAGACGGAAGGCATTGGGTTCCACTCCAATTCGATTTTTGCCAAAGTCCCGTCCACGCTCGCACAGAGCAACTCCACCAGATCGTTCTTCAGCCGCGTCAGATAGGTTTGGGTCTCGGGGTCTCCAAAACGGACATTGAACTCCAACACTTTCGCACCATCTCGCGTTAGCATGATTCCCGGATAAAGAATGCCGTGAAAATCAATCCCCTCCACCGCGCAGCCCCGCAGCCAGGGATCAAGGATGCTGCGGCCCACGGCAGTAAGTTCAGGCGTGGTTAGGAACGGCACGGGGGAGTAGGCCCCCATACCGCCGGTATTAAGGCCGCGGTCGCCATCCAAGGCGCGCTTGTGGTCTTGGGCCGCAGGGAAGAGCTTCGCTGTCTTGCCGTCGCAGAGGGCATGCAGCGTAATCTCCATGCCTTCGAGGAGTTCCTGGATGACCAGGCGGGCCCCTGCGCCGCCGAAGGCCTGTTTCACAAGCATCTCTTCGATGGCTTGATCGGCCTGAGCCATGTCCCGGCAGATGAGCACGCCCTTGCCAAGGGCGAGGCCGTCTGCCTTGACGGCGCAACGTCCGCCGAGCGAGGCGGCAAAGCGTGAAGCGGCAGCCGCATCAGCGAACGCGGCGGCACGGGCGGTCGGGATTCCGTACTTTTCCATGAACTGCTGCGAAAAGGCTTTCGACGATTCGAACCGGGCGGCCTGCTGGTTTGGTCCCCAGATGCGGTGTCCGTCTTTCTGCCACAAGTCCACAATGCCCAGCGCAAGGGGATTGTCCGGCCCCACCACCGTGAGGTCGGGGTGTTGTTGTTGTGCAAAGGTCCGGAGGCCAGCTAAATCCTCGGCCCCCAAAGGGACGCATTCTGCCAGCCTGCTGTTTTTCGCCAACCGTTCCCCGGCGATGCCGGCATTACCCGGGACGCACCACAGTTGCGTAACGTGGGGCGACTGGGCTAGTTTCCAGACTAGGGCGTGTTCGCGTCCACCGGAACCGATGACCAGGAGTTTCATGGCAGAGATTGAAACAGGAACTGCCCGCGGGGCGAAAGCATTTTGCGAATATTACTGCTGGACATTTGCTGCCGTTGGTGTAAAGGAAGCTGCGCTGAACAAACAATCATTCATTTGACGACTATGAAGATCGGACTCAAACTGGCCTTGTTACTTGGGTGTGGGTTAACGGTGGCGCAAGTGGCTGCGGCGGCCGCCGAAACGACCGCCTCGACGAATACGGCAACTACTGCGCCAAAGCTCTCCCCTAAGGAGCAAATGGATCAATGGAGCTACGCCATTGGCATGAACATCGGCAATGGCGTCAAGCGCGGCGGCGTGGACCTGGACGTAGATGTTTTGGCGAATGCTATCAAGGATGTGTTGGCGGGCCGCGAACTGAAGCTGACGGATCAGCAGGCGCAAGAAGCCTGGCGCTCCTATCAAATGGAGTCGCGCACCAAGCAAGAAGAGATGCGAAAACAACAGGCGGAGAAGAACAAGAAGGAAGGGGAGATATTCCTGGCTGAGAACAAGAAGAAGCCCGGCGTCAAGACCCAGACCGTAACGCTGGCCAACGGGACGACGGCGGAAATGCAGTATAAGGTCATCACCGAAGGCACTGGCGCTATCCCCAAGAGCAATGACACCGTCACTGTCAACTACAGAGGCACGCTCATTAACGGCAAGGAGTTCGACAGCTCCGCCAAGCACGGCGGCCAGCCGGCCAAGTTTCAGGTCAACCGCGTCGTGCGAGGTTGGACCGAAGCCTTGCAGATGATGAAGGCCGGGTCGAAGTGGGAGCTTTACCTGCCCTCAAGCCTGGCTTACGAGGATCGTGGGGCAGCTCCCAACATCGAGCCTGGCTCGACTTTGATCTTCGAGATGGAGTTGCTCGGCGCGGAAAGCCCCGCCCCGCCACCGCCACAGCAGCCGCTCACCAGCGACATTATCCGCGTTCCGTCGGCCGAGGAACTCAAGAAGGGGGCCAAGATCGAGGTCATTAAGCCCGAAGACTTGGAGAAGTACACCAATGCCCCGGCCCAGAAAGTGCAACCGGAGGAGAAGAAGAAATAGCAGGTCAAACTACCTGCACCAGCCCCCTGCCCTTCACCACTTGGCCAATTAGCCAGGCGCGGTGATTCCGTGCGCGGATGGCTGCCACAGCTTGGTCAGCTTTGTCTGCGGCCACGAGGAGGATCAGGCCAATGCCCATATTGAACACCTGGTACAATTCCACTTCCGCCACCCCACCTCTAGCCTTGATAAGTCTGAAAATGGGCAGCATATCCCACGTCCCTTTAGAAATGATGACGTCGCAGCCTTTGGGCAGTACACGAGGGATGTTGTCCATGAAACCACCGCCCGTGATATGGGCAATGCCCCTGATCCCATGACGCTTGTCGGACTTCTTCAGCAGCTTCTGAATTATCGGGCCGTAGCTAACATGTACTTTGAGCAGTTCGTCACCGATGGTGTTGCGTAGCTCTGGCACGAAGGTCTCGGGCTTGAACCGCAGGCGTTCAAAGAAAATCTTGCGTGCCAGCGAGTAACCGTTGGTATGCAGACCGCTGGAAGCCAGCCCGACCACGGCGTCGCCCGGCCTAACCGCCTTGCCGTCAAGCATTCGGGACTTCTCGACCACTCCGACGATTGTGCCGCTCACATCGTACTCACCCGGTGCGTAAAACCCCGGCATTTGCGCGGTCTCACCGCCAATGAGTGCGCAGTGATTCTCGGCGCAGGCCTTGGCGAAGCCCTTAATGATATCCCGGAACACGCGCGCCTCCAGCCTTCCGGTGCCCAGGTAATCGAGGAAGAAGAGCGGCTCCGCTCCCACCACTGCTATGTCGTTGACGCAATGGTTGACCAGGTCCTGGCCGATCGTGTCATGGCGGTCCAGCGCGAACGCCAGTTTGAGCTTGGTGCCGACGCCGTCCACGCTGGAAACGAGCACCGGCTGACGATACTTGCGCACATCCAGCGCAAACAGGCCGCCGAAGCCGCCGACCCGGCCGAGCACTCCGGGCCGGTGCGTGGCCTGGAGCATTCGCGGCAGGGC
>CAZHEW010000223.1:0-2562 GCA_964531815.1 uncultured Verrucomicrobiota bacterium | reverse complement strand
AGCGCGCCCGCTGCGGCAAGGATACGTCCGGCGTTGTAGCACAGGCCCTGGCCGGTTGCGCGGACGCGGGTGGGGAACAACTCGGGAAGGTAGAGTGGCAGCCAACCATAGAAGGCCGCTGTGGCCGCGCCCACCAGTGTGACCATCACCAGAAACGCTGCGCCGTAGTGGTTCACTCCACGGAAGAGCCAGCCGCACAGCAACAGCGACAGCAGGCACAAGGCGAAATATGCCGGCCGCCGTCCGATGCGCCCTGCCACCAGGGCGCCCGCCAGCGAACCGAGAATCGCTCCCGCGCTGACCAGAATCTGCGCCATGGCCTTGGCAGCTGGATTCTGCCCGCCGGTCATTTGATCGGCCCATAGCGGCAGCCACTGGACCGATCCCCAGGTTCCGATCAACGCGACCGAGGCAAGGAAAATGCCGAGCATGGTCTTGCCCAGCAGTCCCGAGGACAGGATTTCGCGGATCGGGCGCGCCGCACCTTGCCTCACCGCCGCCTTCCAGCGCTCTGATTCGGGCACGAACAATTGGATAGCCAGCGCAAGGAACGCTGGTGCTGCGCCGGCAATCATGATCCAGCGCCACGACTCCCGGGTGACATGAAAGCAAAGCCCCACCAGAGCAATGAGCAAATACCCCGCATTGGACGCCATACCGATCACACCTGCCAGCAGCGCGCGCTTGTGCGCTGGCCACGCTTCCATGACCAGCGCTACGCCCAGCGACCATTCCCCGCCCATTCCAAAAGCGGCAATGAACCGCAACACACCCAGCTCCCACGGGGCGCGCGCGAAGAAGCAAAGGCCGGTGAAGACAGAATAGGTCAGAATGCTCAGCGTCATAGCCCTGACCCGCCCCAGGCGGTCACCCAGCCAGCCAAACCCCAGCCCACCGACCGCCGCGCCCACAAGGAACAAGGCTGTAATGCGCCCCATCCACAATCCGACTAACGCGTCCTGCCCAGCGGCGGAAGCAGGCAGCATGCTTTGGAGCGCCGGCCGCGCCACCAGCGGGAATATCCCCATCTCCACGCCGTCGAACATCCAGCCCAGAAACGCCGCCGCCAGAACCAGCCATTGGGCGCGCGTTGGGCCACTCGCACCCGGGACTGAGACGCTCGCAGGCATAGGCTCTCTTACTGGTGATTGGACAATCGCTCAAACGGATACCAGAAGTCTCCTGCCCAGGCAAAGGTCAAACGCGCAGGAACGAAACTTTTCCTCCCCTGCGCTTTTCAATTTGCAGTAGCCGTGATTTCTGGATAAATACGAGTATGCGCTGGCGGGTAATTGCGTTGGTTTCGCTCGGCGTCAATATGTTATTGGCTGCCGCGTGGCTGTTTGTCAGCCGAGAGAAGGCGGCCAAGGTGGCGGCTGCCGCCGCTGTTGCCCCGGGGCAAACCCCGAGCGCACAGACGCGCACCAATGTCATTCTGCGCCGTCAACTCTTCTCCTGGCGGGATATCGAATCGGCTGACTATGCCGTCTATATTGCGAACCTGCGTGACATCGGCTGTCCCGAACAGACCGTCCGCGATATTATCATTGCTGACGTAAACGCGGTTTATGCGCGCAAACGGGCTACAGAATTGGTCACGGCGGAACAACAATGGTGGCGGAGCGAACCGGACACGAATGTCCTCCGTGCCGCCGCCCAGAAAGCACAGGAACTGGAAGACGAGCGGCGCACCCTGCTGACCAGCTTGCTGGGCGGAAGTTGGGAAGCGGGTGATCTGGTTAGCATCCCCCGCCCCTCTCGCCCCGGTGTGGCGCTGGACGGCCCTGTTCTGGGGAGTTTGCCAGCCGAGACCAAGAAGAGCATCCAGGAAGTCAATGCCCGGTCGCAGGAGCGGTTGGAGGCCTACCTGGAAGCCCAAAGCCTTGCCGGCAAAAATCCCGACCCGATCGAACTGGCCAAACTCCGCCAGCAAACCCGCAACGACCTCGCCCATCTGCTCAGTCCGCCGGAGCTCGAAGAGTATCTGCTGCGCTATTCCCAGAATGCAAATGACCTCCGCGCTCAGTTTGGTCAGTTGCGCTTCTTTAATCCCTCTCCTGACGAGTTTCGCGCAGTGTTCCGAGCCACGGATGCTTTGGACCAGCGCATCCAGTTGTTGGCCGATGCCAGAGATCCGAGCAGCATCGCGGCACGGAAAGCGCTGGAGGATCAACGCGAGAACGCCGTCAAAGTTGCGCTTGGTTCCAAGCGTTATGAAGAGTATCGGCTGATGCACGATCCTCTTTATCAGGAGAAACTCGAGGAAGCTGGCGGCGACTCGGACACCGCCCGCACACTCTACGCCACGTACCTTGCGGCCTTCCAGGCGGCTCAAACCAATCGCCTGACCGCCGACCAGCAAAAGGCGCTGGAGGACCAGTTGGTGCCGCCAGATCTGCCTCCGTTGCCGCCGACACCCCAGCCCCGAAGGGTTTATGTCCTCGGCCCAGGGGATAGTGCTGCCACCATTGCTCTGATGTACGGATTGCCAGAGAGCGCCATCAGAGCAGCGAACCCCAAAGTGGACTTCAATAAGCTAAAACCCGGAGTGGCCATTACCAT
>CAZHEW010000222.1:0-6051 GCA_964531815.1 uncultured Verrucomicrobiota bacterium | reverse complement strand
CTTTCACTGGTAAAAGCTGGATGTGCTTAGCGACTCTGCCATCTGGAAATCCTTGAGCACGCCGGGCCGACTGGTCTTGATTGCCGGGCCGTGCGTGATCGAGAGCGAGAAGCTCTGCCTGCAAGTGGCATCGGCGCTCAAGCGGGCCTGCCAACGTCTGGGCGTGTTCTACGTTTTCAAGGCCAGCTACGACAAGGCCAATCGCACCGCCGCCACATCCTTCCGCGGCCCCGGGCTGGAAGCGGGGCTGGCGGTGCTGGCCAAAGTCCGCGCTCGCGTGGGAATCCCGGTCCTGACGGACATCCATACCGAGGCCCAAGCTCCCCCGGCGGCGCAAGTGGCAGACGTGCTGCAAATCCCCGCCTTCCTCTGCCGCCAGACGGACTTGATTGCGGCGGCGGTCCGCACCGGCCGGATTGTGAACCTGAAGAAGGGGCAGTTTCTCTCGCCGGAGGAGATGGGGCAAGCGGTTGACAAGGCGCGGCGCGCCGGCGGCCGCAAGCTGCTGCTGACCGAACGCGGCACGACATTTGGCTACCGCAACCTGGTTGCGGACATGCGCTCGATCCCGATCATGCGCCGTTTTGGTTGCCCGGTGATCTTCGACGCGACGCACTCGGTCCAGCTTCCCGGCGGCGGCGGAGACTGCTCGGGCGGGCAGCGCCAGTTCGCGCCGGTGCTGGCCCGTTGCGCCATGGCCGCAGGGGCCAGCGGCGTTTTCATCGAAACCCACCCCAACCCAGCCAAGGCGTTAAGCGACGGGCCGAACATGATTCCGCTGGCTGAAATGCCCGCGCTGCTCAAGAGCCTGGTGCGGGTCCATTCAGCTGTCCGATGATGAACCAGAGGACCCATGCTCGTTTCCCTCTCTGGCTGGCCGCTTTGGCGGCCGGCCTGGCGCTGCTCGCCTGGTCCGGCCGCGCGCAACCCGTCGTGAGGGGCGAGGTTCTCAAGCTCGCCGAGTATCACGACGCGCCGCATGAGACGCAGATGAAATCGCTGCTCGAAGGCAACCGGGCGCAGCGCCAGCCCGATGGGCGCATTGTGGTGACCCAAGCCAAATGCCAGACCTTCAGCGAGACCGGCCGGGGCGAGTTGATCGTCGAGGCCCCCGAATGCGTCTATGATCCGAAGCAGCGCTCCATCAATTCGGCGGGGCCGCTCAAAGTGCAGACTGCGGACGGGAGACTCGCCGTCGAAGGAGAAGGATTCACTTGGCAGCAGACCAACTCGACACTGCTTATTTCCAACCGCGTTCATACGCGGCTGCGGCCTGAATTGTTCCGGCCGCCGCCCGCCTCCCCGCTTACCAATCCCCCCGCCCGGGCGACCCCGGCGATGGACATCTTCTCCGACCGGTTTGAATACGCCCAAACGCTGGGCAAGGGCGTTTACCAGGGAAATGTGCGCGTGACGGGAACGAACCTGAACGCGACCGCGGGCAAGCTGACGCTGCTGCTGCCTTTGGCCGAGCACCGGCTGCAAAGCCTCACGGCCGAGGAACACGTGGTTGTGGATTACGAGAAGGTCCACGCCACCGGCCAATGGGCGTTCTATTCAGCGGACACGGATTTGATCCGGTTGAAGGGGCAGCCAACCTGGCGGATTGAGCAGCGGGAAGGGGGCGGCGACGAACTGGTATTTGACCGGACAAACAAGGTGTTCCTGGCCAAGGGTCACGCCCGGCTCCAAATGCCCGGGGCGGGCATGGGCAGCGCCAGCTTCCTCTCTCGGGCCAGCTCGGCGTCGCCCAGTGTGCCTCCGCCGACGAATCAAGTCCTCGAAGTCCTGTGTGACAGCTACGAGCTGCGGACCAACGTGGCGGTCTTTCGCGACCGGGTGCGCGTCAGCGACCGGCTCGGCGATCAGCAGCAGGGGCAAATGACGTGCGGCCGGATGACGCTTACCTTCGTTGGCACCAACGAGCTGCAGAAGCTGGTGGCGGAGCAGGAGGTTGTAATTGCCCGGGCGGATGGGCGATTCACGGCCGCCCGGGCTGATTTTACTGCCAGCGACAACCTGCTGGAGTTGACCGGGAACCCTGCCTGGCAGGTCGGCTCCCGCGAGGGCAAGGGCGATTGGATGCGGGTGAACCCGGCGCGCGAGGAGCTGCTCGTGCAGGGAAACGCACTCATGAAATTGCCGGCGGGCGAAGTGGGCCAAGCCGCCCTGACCGGCGCGGGCGCGCCCAAGCCGGGCGGGGTCAGGCAGGATGCTCCCGGGTTTGCGCAGATTGACTCGCAGGAGTATTTGCTCACGGCACGAACGGTCCTCTTCCAGGGCGGCGTGCGTATTGAGCATCCGCAGATGAAGTGGGCCTGCGACAAGTTGAGCATGACCTCGCCGCCGGAGTTGGGCAAGGACGGGCGCAGGATGATCGCCGAGCCGGCCGTGGTATTTGACCTGTTGGACGACCAGGGGAATCCCTTCCATGGCACCGGCAAGAAGGCTGTTTACACCCGCCGCGTTGCCGCCGTGCTGACAAACGATCTCGTGGAGCTGACCGGGACCCCGGCGACCGTGGCCACGACCAACATTGTGATCCGGAACGACGTTATCGTTCTGGATATCTCGAGCCATAAACTCGCGACCCCGGGCAAGTTCAACTTTCGGGGCACCTTGCCCGACGCCGCGACAAACCACTTCCGCTCGTGGGAAAGCCGCTAAATCAATTCATGCCTTGCGTGCGCTGAAAGTCATTCAAGCCGACGAGTCGGCTGCTGCCGGAACGAATGGGAAGCTGCTGGCCACTGAAAAGCTGGTGAAGGAATACCGCCAGCGCCGGGTGGTCAACAGCGTTTCCATCACGGTCGCCGCCGGGGAGATTGTTGGCCTGCTCGGCCCCAACGGCGCCGGCAAGACCACCACGTTTAACATGGTCGTCGGGGTCATTAAGCCCGACGGCGGGATCGTTCGCTTCCAGTCGCGCGACATCACCCGCCTGCCAATGCACAAGCGCGCCCGGCTGGGCCTCGGATATCTGACCCAAGAGCCCTCAATCTTCCGCAAGCTGACCGTCGAACAGAACATCCTGGCCATCCTGGAAACCTGCCGGCAACGCCGGGCAGAGCGGGCGGTGCGCTTAAAGTATCTGCTGGATGAGTTGGACATGGCCCCGCTGGCCAAGAGCAAGGCCTACACGCTGAGCGGCGGCGAAAAGCGGCGGCTGGAAATCACCCGCGCGCTGGTAACGAGCCCCAAACTGCTGCTGCTCGACGAACCGTTCAGCGGCATTGACCCCATTGCCGTCTATGAGGTGCAGAAGATTGTGCGCCGGTTGAAGGAGCGGGGCCTGGGGATACTGGTCACTGATCATAATGTGCGGGAGACGTTGAAGCTGGTGGACCGGGCCTACCTGATCCACAAAGGGGAAGTCGTTTACGAGGGCGTCGCCGAGGAGTTGGTTAACGACCCGAAGGCGCGCGAGATCTACCTGGGCCCCGAATTCAATCTATGAACCTGAATCCGCTGGAACGGGGTGTTGGAGTCATCGCGGAGCCGCCTGCCTCCCCGGCGGGGCGCGTGCTCCCGCACTTTTCAGGGTCTCCTGACCGCCTGATTTCAGCAGCCCATTCCCAACACCTCCCGCCATGAAACCTGATTCGATCACCGTCGAGCGGTTCTACACCGAACACGCCAGCGCCCTGCAACTCAAACTGGTCGGTGGAGTCGCGGGGCTTAGGCGGATCATCCGCGAACCAACCGTCAACCGTCCGGGCCTGGTGATGTCCGGGTTCACGCGTTATTTCGCCAACGGGCGGGTGCAGGTCATCGGCAACGCCGAGGCGTTCTTTCTCAAGTCGTTGTCTCCTGAGGAGCAGGCCAAGCGCTACGCGATGTTCTTTTCCTATCGAGTCCCCTGCCTGGTGTTCTCGCGTAATCTGCACCCGCACAAGCTCTGCCTCAAAGCCGCCGAGGAGGCCCGGACCCCGGTCTTCCGCTGTCCCATGGTGACAATGAAGTTCATCAACCTGGCCACCCTTGCGCTTGAGATGATGTTCGCCCCGCGCGGCACGGAGATGGGCAGCATGGTGGACATCCTGGGCGTGGGCGTGATTATTCGCGGGGAAAGCGGCATCGGCAAGAGCGAGAGTGTCCTGGCGCTGATCGAGCGGGGCTACAGCCTTGTGGCCGACGACATCACCAAAGTGACGCTGGTGGATGGCCGGGAGGTAGTGGGCACCAGCGCCGAAGTCACCCGTGACCACATGGAGGTGCGCGGCATCGGCATCATCAACGTTGCCGCCATGTTCGGCGTTAAGAGCATCCGCCACGAGAAGCGGGTGGACCTGGTAATTACCTTGAAGGCGTGGAATGAGGTGGCGGATGTAGATCGCCTGGGCCTGGAGCAGGAGTTCGTGCAAATCCTCGGCATTGACATCCCACACATCACCATCCCGGTGCGCCCTGGGCGGGACCTGGCGCGGTTGATCGAAGTAGCCGCTTTTCAGACCAAGCTCAAGACCGCGGGATATAATGCAGCCAAGGAACTCAATGACCGGCTCATTTCGCGGATGGCGGCGGCGGCCAAACCGTAGAATTGAGTGGCGCCGGGGCGATTCTTCGGCTAATCATAACCCAACACCGAATGAGCGCGAAGGTAATAACGGGCGGCGGAACCGTGATGACCAAAGACTTCCATGTGTCGAACAAGCTGGGCATCCATGCCCGGCCGGCAGCCATGTTTGTCAAGACGGCCAATCGCTTTCGGTGCGACATCTTCGTGGAAAAAGACGGCGAAAGGGTCAACGGCAAGAGTATCATGGGGCTGATGATGCTCGCTGCGGGCCCGGGCAGCAAAGTCACCGTCTATGCCCAGGGCCAGGATGCCTCCCAGGCCCTCCTCGAACTGGAAACCCTCATTAACCGCAAGTTCGATGAGGAGTAAACGTGTTGGCCGCCTGTAACCCTGTGAGTTCTTAACCCTGTAACTTCCCCATGTCTGCGGTTGAAATTGACGTAAAGTATGTCGCCCATCTAGCACGGCTTTCCCTCTCCCCCGAAGAGGAACAGAAAATGGGCGAACAACTGGGCAACATCCTCGGCTACATCGAGAAGCTTAAAGAAGTGGATGTCAGCGGCGTTGAGCCGACCGCTCACGCCTTCCCGCTGGTCAATGTCGTCCGGCCGGACGAAGTCCGCCCTTCCCTCAGCAACGAAGAGGCCCTGCGCAACGCCCCGGCGCAGGCCAACGGCCTATTCATGGTCCCCAAGATCCTCGAATAATCCCGACCCCATGCAACTGACCTCGGCCAGGCCGGCGAAACTGCCGCTTGGCCGGGCAACTGGTCTTTCGCCGCATGGACCATAAAGCACGAGTCCTCGCTGTTCTTAATCGCGTGCCCGTGGACCGGCTCCCGGTGGACCTCTGGCACACGCCCGAAATTGCCGCCGCCCTGCGCCGGCACTTTGGCGCCGACGACGACTTTGCTATGTGGCAGGCGCTCGGGCTGGACAAGATCGTTTGGGTGTTCATGGACTACCGGACCGAGGCCGGCGGCCGGGCTGGCGCGCAGTCGGGCGCGGGCGCCGAATCCGGCGGCGATCGGACGATGTGGGGCGTGCCGCTCAGGGAAATTCAGGCCGGCGAGGCGCGCTATGCAGAATTCGGCGCGGCGCCGATGGCTGGCTACGACACCCCCGCCGCGGTGGATCGTTATCCCTGGTGGCCCAAGATAGACTGCTTCGCCTACGACGCGGCAGCAGCCCTGGCGCGTCGGGCGGCGCGGGACTACGCGGTGATCGGGCCGTGGGTGTCCCTCATGGAAATCTATTGCCAACTGCGCGGCCTGGAGCAGGCGCTGATAGACTTGGCGGAAAACCCTGCGCTGGTCGAGGCCGCGCTTGATAGAATCGAGGCGATCCAGGCCGAGATGATGCGGCGGTTCTTCGCCCGCGCCCGGCAACACCTCGACCTGGTTTTCATTAGCGATGACATTGCGGGCCAGAAATCGCTGCTGCTCTCGCCGCGCCTGTGGCAGCGCTACCTTCAGCCCCGCCTCAAGCGCTGGTGCGACCTGATCCACGCCCACGGCTTGCGGGTCTTTTATC
>CAZHEW010000221.1:0-6077 GCA_964531815.1 uncultured Verrucomicrobiota bacterium | reverse complement strand
CCGGCTGGCAGTTGTCCTGGTCAACTTCCGTGACCGCTACGCCCTGCGCCGCCCCGTCCAGCTCCGCGTCAACCCGCTCCCGGCAGCCCTGAACGCCGGCCGCTGGCAGGAGTCCGTCGTGGACGCCACCCACGCCAACGCTTGGAACGAGCCGGCCAAAGCCGAGCTAACCGTCACCCGCTCCGGCGAGATCAGTGGGAACGCCTTCGCCTGGGAGCAAACTCTGCCGCCCAACTCGGTCACGCTCATCGAGCTGGGTAAGCGGTGAGCCGGTGACGTGTCAGCCTTGGGCGCGCACGGGCGCACCTAACCCAGGCATTTCACACCTGCGAGGACGGTGCGCGGGCATCTTGCCCGCTTACAAGGTCCGAACGGCCCAAGCGAGCAAGATGCCCGTGCGCCGGTCTGTCGGCATTTCGTGGCGGGTGTGAAAAGTGCGGGCTAAGCGCTCTCGAACGCGAAGCGTCTTGGGCGCGTAGTCCTCCCCGTCCGCTTGGGAGATCCGTCGTGGATGTCTGATGGCGTCAGCCCAGTTTCCAGGGCGGGCGGTAGGGGCGGGTAAGAAGTTTGCTGGCCTCGGCATCGCCCAGGATGCGTTCCTTGACCGGGTCCCAACGGATCTTTCGCCCCACGAGCATCGCGATGAGCCCGAGGTGGCCGGGAATGGCCGAACGATGCGCGGTCTCGACCGGCGTGATGGTCGGCTGCCGGGACTTCACGCAGTCAATGAAGTTGCGGTGGTGATTGTCCGACTTATAGAGCTTCACCTTATATTGGTCGGGCGGGATTTGTGCGAACCAATCGGTGTTCGAAGCGTCGAACCCGCCGCGGTCCACCCAGACCCAGCCGTCGGTGCCGATCCATTTGGTGCCACTGCGGATGTCCGCATGGCCGCCGGCGATGATCATGGTGACGTCATTGGGATACTTGAGGGTGATGCGGTACTTGGTGCAGGTGTTCCAGATCGCATCGGCGGGCGGGAATTCGCCGTGGCCTTCGATTTCGGAAGGGCCGGCGTTGTCGCAGTCGAGGCCCCAATGCGCGATGTCGCAGTGGTGGCCGATCCAGTCCAGCAACTGGCCGCCGCCGATGTTATAGTTCCAGCGCCAGTTCATGTGGACGCGAGCCTGGATGTACGGCTCCACCCGGGAAGGCCCGAGCCACATCTCGTAATCAAGCTCCGGCCCGGGGGGCGTCACCGCGATCTTCCAATCCGCGCTGCCCGGCACGACTTTGGCCAGGTATTCGGGGTCCTTGGGCGCAGCGGGGAACTTCGCCAGCAGGGCAGGGGCGGTCCCGGCGAAGTCATGATGGTTGCTCGGCAAACCGACTTCGACCCGCGTCACCTTCCCGATGAGCCCGTTGCGGACGATCTCCGCCGCCTTGCGGAACGGCGCCTGCGACCGCTGCCACGAGCCCGTTTGCCAGATGCGCTTGTTCTTCTGCACGGCTTTGACCATCGCCTGCTGCTCGGCGATTGTGCGGGCCAGCGGCTTCTCGCCGTAAATGTCCTTCTGGTTCCGGGCGGCTTCGACGGCGGTGAGCGCATGCCAATGGTCCGGCACGGCCAGCATGACGGCGTCAATGTCTTTGCGCGCCATCATTTCGCGGTAGTCATGGTAGGGCTTGCAGTCCCGGTTCCCGTAATGGCCGTTGATCTTATCGAGCGCGGCCTGGAGGTGGTGCTTGTCAAGGTCGCATGCTGCCACAACCTGGCAGTCCTTCATCCCCAGGAAGGCGTGTGTGTTGCCCGGGCCCATCATGCCCCAGCCGACGACGCCTAGTGTGACGCGTTCCGACGGCGCGACCCGGCCAGCAGTCCTGGTGGCGCAGGAGGAGAACAGGGTGGGCGCGGCAAGAGCCAGTCCGGCGGTGGCAAGAAAACGGCGGCGGCTGATTCCGGAATCGGAGGAGGTCTGTTTCATGGTAGGAGATGACGCCAAAAGTCGCGCCCGGAGGCGAGAACAAAATGCCGATGAACCCTGCCCGAGGTCCCTTCATTCTTGCCGGCAACACGCCCGCGCTTATAATGCGCCGATGCTCGACATCAAACTGATTCGTGACCAGCCGGACTTGGTGCGCCAACGCCTGGCGACGCGGGGCGCAGGCGACGAGCGCCACATTGACGCCTTGCTGAAGCTGGATGAGCAACGGCGCAAGCTGTTGGGGGAGGTCGAAACGCTCAAGGCCCAGCGCAAGCGCGTGTCCAAGGAGATCGGCGCGCTGATGAGCCAGAAGAAGATCGCGGAGGCGGAAACCAAAAAGAGGGAGACGAGCGACCTGGGCGACCGAATCGCGGCGCTGGACAAGCAGGCGGCGGATGCCGAAACGGCGCGAAATCAGTTGATGCTGCGGCTGCCGAATTTGCCGCACGAGGCAGTGCCGGTTGGAAAGAGCGCGGAAGATAACCCCGTGGTCCGGGTTTACGGCGAGAAACCGTCATTTGCCTTCAAGCCGAAGGCGCACGTCGAGCTTTGCGAGAGTCTGAAGTTGGTGGATTTCAAGCGCGCGGCCAATCTCTCGGGCAGCGGCTTTGTGTTGTACACAAACTGGGGCTCGAAGCTGGAGCGGGCGCTCATCCAGCTCATGTTGGATTTGCATACTACCGAACATGGCTATACCGAGGTGTCGCCGCCGTACATGGTGGGGCCGCAGTGTTTGGAGGGCGTGGGGCAGTTTCCGAAGTTTGCCGATCAGTATTACGGCGTACAGGAGGGGTTGGACGCCAGCACGCTGGGCAGGCTCTACCTGATCCCCACCGCCGAGACGCCGGTGGCGAATATCCATCGCGAGGAGATTTTGAAGGAGAGCGAGTTGCCGATCCGCTACTGCGCTTATACGCCGTGCTTTCGCGGGGAGGCGGGCGCGGCGGGCGTGGGCACACGCGGAATGATCCGCGTGCATCAGTTCGACAAGGTGGAGCTGATCAGCATCGTGAAGCCCGAGAATGGATACGCCGAGCACGAGAAGATGGTAACGTGCGCGGAGCGGGTGCTGCAGTCGTTGGGCCTGCATTATCGCGTGGTGCTGCTGTGCACGGGCGATATGGGCTTCGCCAGCGCGAAGACTTACGACCTGGAAGTGTGGGCGCCAGGGCAGGGGAGTTACCTGGAGGTTTCCAGTGTGTCGAATTGCGAGGATTTTCAGGCGCGGCGGATGAATCTGCGCTTCAAGGCGGAGACGGGTGATAACCGGTTTCCGCATGTTTTGAACGGCAGCGGCACAGCACTTGCTCGGTTGTTTGTAGCGCTCGTGGAAACTTATCAACAAGCCGACGGAAGCCTGGCTGTGCCTGCGGCCCTGCGACCTTATCTCAAGCTCGAACAAATTGCGGCATGAGAGTCCTGCTCGCGAGCAGCGAAGTCCATCCCTACTCGAAGACCGGAGGGCTGGCCGATATGGTTGGCGCGCTGGCCAAGACGCTGGCGCGTGCTGGCCACCAGGTGGGAGTGGTGACGCCGCTTTATGCGGGCATCCGCGAGCGCTGGCCCGCCCTCAGGCAGGGGGATTTGCCGCTGGATTTGCCCCTGGGCCACCGGCGGGTCGCCGCTTCAACCTGGAGCCTCGATCCGATTCCGGGGCTGACGATATATTTTGTGGACCAGGCGGACTTTTATCAGCGGTCCGGACTGTATCAAGAAGACGGAGTGGATTATCCTGACAATGCGGAGCGCTTCATTTTCTTCTCCAAAGTCGTGGCGCACCTGGCCCTGCGTCTGCCGTGGCAGCCGGAGGTGCTGCACTTGCACGACTGGCAAACGAGTCTGGCCGCGCTGCTCATTCAACATCAAAGAAGAATGACAGGGGAGGGGACCGCACCGGGAATTTGCCTCACCATTCACAACTTGGCCTACCAGGGACTTTTTCCTGCCACCCAATATGCGCTGGCTAATCTGCCCGGAGAATATTTCACTCCGAACGGCGTGGAGTTTTATGGCCAATTGGGGTGCCTGAAGGCGGGCATCGTCTATGCCGACCTCGTCACGACTGTAAGCCCGCGCTACGCACGCGAAATCACAACGGAAGAAATGGGCTGCGGCCTGGATGGGTTGCTGCGTCAGCGCAATGGCTCGCTAATCGGCATCCTGAATGGAGTTGATGGCGACGAATGGAATCCCGTAAGCGACCCTTATCTAAAGCACTCGTACTGTGCGACGGATATGGGTGGTAAAAAGGCGAACAAGCTCGAATTGCAGAGGGAATTTGGCTTGCCGGTTGACGCGGCTGTCCCCTTGTTTGGCACCATCGGCCGTTTGGCGGAACAAAAAGGCGTCGAAATCCTGCTCGGCGCCCTGGAGGAAATGCTCGCCACGCAAATGCAGTTCGTCGCCGTTGGCAGCGGCGCACCGACATTCCAGCGGGCATACCAGGACCTCGCCTGCCGCCACCCGTCCCAGGTGGCAGTGCGAATTGGTTTCGACGAAGGGCTCTCGCATCGGATCGAGGCGGGCTGTGATTTCTTTTTGATGCCGTCCCGCTTTGAGCCGTGCGGCCTCAACCAGATGTATGGCCTTCGCTACGGAACAATTCCGATCGTTCGCGCCACTGGCGGACTGGACGACACGGTTGTCGATACCAGGGAGGATGCGCAGAGGGCAAACGGCATCAAATTCACTGAATATTCCCCGACGGCACTCGCAAAAGCCATCCGCAAAGCCATGGCGCTGTTCGCGGAACCGGGGCTGCTGCAACGGTTTCGACACAACGGTATGACCGCTGACTTCTCCTGGAACCGGACCGTAGCTGAGTATATTCGCGCCTATGAGCGCGCACGTGCGGAGACCACGAATACGCCTTCGCTAGTGTAGTGTTTATGAAATAAGGGGTCATAACTGTGCCAGCGCAGCTTGGGCCGCGCGCGCCCGGGCAATCTTGGCCAGAATCTCCTCCCCCTTCTTTTTCCAAACGTATCGCTTCGGCGCCAAGTTCCGCTCGGCCAAGTACGTTTCCATGGCGCGCACCAGTTCTGGCACGCTTTCAAAGCTGCCCTCCCGCACCACATCCTCGGTCAGGTCCCGGAAGAATCGCTCGACCAGATTGAGCCAGGAACTGCTGGTCGGTGTGAAGTGCAGGTGAAAGCGCGGATGCCGGGCCAACCAGGATTTAACCGTCGGGTGCTTGTGCGTGGCGTAATTGTCCATGATTAGATGAATCTCAAGCCCGACGGGCGTTTCCCGGTCGATCACCTTAAGGAACGCCAGCCATTCCTTGTGGGTGTGTTGCTCTGCGGTGCGGCTCAAGATTTTGCCGTCCAGGTAAGAGAGCGCGGCAAACAGGGTGACCGTCCCGTGTCGGATGTAGTCATGCGTGCGCGTTTTGATGTGGCCCAGGCCTAAAGGCAGGCCCGGTTGGGTTCGTTCCAGCGCTTGACACTGGCTCTTTTCGTCGCAGCAAAGGACCAAAGCTCGGTCCGGTGGATTCAGATACAGCCCGATAACATCCCAGAATTTGGCTTCGAACTGCGGGTCGTTGGACAGCTTGAAGGTGCGTGTCAGGTGCGGCTTGATGTCGTTGGCTTGCCACAACGCATGAACGGTGCCGACCGAGACTTGGGCCGTCCGAGCCATCGAGCGCACACTGTGCCGAGTCTGGCCCTTGGGCGGTCGGGTAGCTTGGGTGAGGATCAGGGCGCGGCGCTCTTCGGAGAGGAAAGGCTTGCGTCCGCGCCCGCCCGCATCAGCCAAGCCTGCCAACCCCAGCTTGCGAAACCTCCCGCACCATTTGGTCACGATGCGGCGGCGCACGCCAACCTGCCGGGCCACTTCCTGCTGCGAAACTCCGTCCGCGCATGCCAAAAGGATGCGCGCACGCTGCACACTGCGCTGCGGCGTCGTTGGTGCTCGGACCAATGATTCGAGTTCCTTCCGTTGATCGGAATCCATATCCAAACCGCGTACAGGTCTTGCCATGTCCCCAGCTTGGGGCAAAAAGCCGCTTTTATCCACCTATTCAATGAACACTACACTGGGGGGCGAGAATTTGGAAGAACTGAGAGCGCTCTCTCGGTGGGGAGCGAGGTTGGTGAATACGTCTACCTCTGGTCGGTAGGACGCACCTTTTCTGGTGACTAAGTCCTT
>CAZHEW010000220.1:0-6131 GCA_964531815.1 uncultured Verrucomicrobiota bacterium | reverse complement strand
GAAAGAACGATTATGACTGCCGATTCTCACAACGACTCCTCGATGCCCCGCCGCAGGTTTCTCCAATTGTCGGCCGCAACTGTTGGCGCGGTAGGCGGTTTGGGCGCCGGTTCGGCGGCGCAGGCGGCGCAATCCCAGTCCGGAGGGCGGTGCGCACGCACGGTCAGCCGCCGAGCCGCACGCGTCTATAATGGGTTGTATTCCGGCGAGCACCTGAACCAAGTGGCGTTTCCGTTGGGTGGCATTGGGGCCGGCATGATTTGCCTCGAAGGTACTGGGGCGCTCTCGCACGTCTCGCTGCGCAACCGACCGGACATGTTTAATTCGCCGTGTGTCTTCGCGGCCATTTCGGCCAAGGGCGAGCACAGGGTGGCGCGCGTGCTGGAAGGCCCGGTGCCTGGGCGCAAGCTTTACGGTTCACCGGGTGCCGGCAACGGTCTGGGCGGCACCAGCTACGGCCTGCCGCGCTTTGCCAATGCCACCTTCAAAAGCCGTTTCCCGTTCGGCATCGTGGCGCTCACAGACCCGCAGATCCCATTGAACGTTGAGATCACTGGCTGGAGCCCATTCGAGCCGGGCGACGCGGACAATTCCAGCCTGCCGGTGGCCGCCCTGGAATACAAGTTCACCAACCGCAGCCGCAGCCCTTTCGACGCCGTGTTCTCCTTCAATGCAAAGAACTTCATGGCGACGGGCGGCAACCCGCAGGCGGTGCGGCCCATCGCGGGCGGATTCATCCTGTGGGGCGACGGATCGAAGGACAATCCCTGGGACGAAGCGGCCTTCTCGGCCACGGTGTCCGAGCCGGACACGAAGGTAAACCATGCCTGGTTCCGCGGCGGCTGGTGGGATGCGTTGACGCTGGCCTGGAACGACATTGCCGAAGGAGCGTGCTACAATCGGGCACCGGTGACAGAGGGCGGTCCCAGCCCGGGCGGGACGTTGTTCGTGCCCTTCAAGCTTGCCGCCGGCGCATCGAAGACGATCACGGTGCGGCTGGCGTGGTTTGTAGGACAGACCAACCTGCGCATCGGCAAGGACCCGGCGGGGCTGAAGCCCGAACTCGGCCAGCAGGGGAACTACCGCCCGTTCTACGCCGGACGATTCACCGACATCAACGGGGTGAGTTTCTACTGGCGCGGCCGTTATGCCGAGCTGCGGCAGAAGGCCAGCCGGTTTGCCGATTGCTTCTATGACACTACCCTGCCGCCCGAGGTGATTGAAGCGGTGGCGGCGAATCTGACGATCCTCAAGTCGCCGACGGTGATGCGCCAAACCGATGGCCGGCTCTGGGGATGGGAAGGCTGCCACGACGGCTCGGGTTGCTGCCACGGCTCGTGCACGCATGTCTGGAACTACGCCCAAGCCGTGCCGCACCTCTTCCCGAGCCTGGAGCGGACCTTGCGTGAGACGGAGTTCGGTCCGTCGCAGAGCGAGACGGGTCATCAGCAGTTCCGGAGCGCCCTGCCCATTCGCCCGCTGGAGCACGACTTCCACGCCGCCGCTGACGGGCAGCTTGGCGGGATTATGAAAGTGTTCCGCGAGTGGCGCATCAGCGGCGACACCGAGTGGCTGCGGGGGTTGTGGCCGAAGGTCAAGCGCAGCCTGGACTTTTGCATCGAGACTTGGGACCCCGGCCACAAAGGCGTGGTCGAAGAGCCGCACCATAACACCTATGACATCGAGTTCTGGGGCGCGGACGGCATGTGCACCAGTTTCTACCTGGGGGCATTGCAGGCAGCGGTGCTGATGGGAAAGGCGCTGGGAGACGAGGTGCCGCTGCACACCCAACTGCTGGCGACGGGGATTCGCAAGACGGAGTCCGAGCTGTTCGACGGGGAGTACTTCATCCAACGCATTGACTGGACGCACTTGAAGACCGGCAACCCGTTGGAGAACAAAAATATGATGGCGGGCTACTCGCCCGAGGCACGAGCCATCTTTGAGAAGGAGGGGCCTAAATATCAGTACGGCACCGGGTGCCTTTCCGACGGAGTGTTAGGCTCGTGGCTGGCGCTGGTGTGCGGTGTCGGACAAGTGCTCGAAGCGCCGAAAGTGGCCAGCCACTTGCAGGCGGTCCACAGGTACAACCTCAAGCATGACCTGTCGGATTTCGCCAACCCCCAGCGGCCGACCTACGCTTGCGGAGCGGAGGGTGGCTTGGTGCTCTGTACCTGGCCCAAGGGCGGGGAGCTGTCGCTGCCGTTTGTTTATTCAAACGAGGTTTGGACCGGCATTGAATACCAGGTAGCGTCGCACCTCATGAGGATGGGCCTGGTGCGCGAAGGCCTTGAAGTGGTGCGGGTCTGCCGCGACCGCTACGACGGCCGCGTGCGCAATCCCTTCAATGAATACGAATGCGGCCACTGGTACGCGCGCGCGATGTCGTCCTACGCGCTGCTGTTCGGCCTGAGCGGCGCGCGCTACGACGCCGTCGAGAAGGTCCTGCACCTCGAACCCCGCATCCGGGGCAACTTCCGTTGCTTCTTATCCACGGCCACCGGCTACGGCATTGTCGGCGTGCGCAAGGGCAAACCGTTCTACGAAGACAAGGCTGGGACCTTGGACATCCGCGAGATCAAGTACGTGAAATACGCGGCCTGAGGACCAGGCTCGGGCTGGTGTCAGGCTGCGGCAAGCCCCGCTTGCAGGCGGCATTTCCTGATCCGTCTGCCCGCTCGAGCAGAGCGGGGACCCGGAACGGCGACCACTCCTCAGAGATCCACCCGCCGCGCAAACGAGAGCCGCACCGGGCCAATCAGACCCGAGTCCAACAGCGGGTCATCCTTCGCATAGACTTTCCGCGTGCAAAATGTCACCCGGCCGTCAGGCCGCGGCTCGCCTTTGAGCACCCAATCGGGCCAGCGCCCGATCAAATTGCGGCGCCCCCACCGCGTGAGGTCCGGCAACTGCTCGTCGCCAATCATCCGGTTCGGCCACAGGTTGGTCACACGCACTTCGATCCGATTCGTTCCGGGCTTGAGCGCGCCAGTGGCATTAAGGCGGAACGGAGGCTTCCAGAGGATGCCCAAATCCTGCCCATTCAACCGCACCTCAGCAATCACCTGAATGTCCCCCAGGTCGAGCCACGCCTCGCGGCCTGGTCCAAGGTGCTCGGCGTTCGCTTCAAACTCCCGGGCGTAGGTGGCTGTGCCGGAGAAGTAGCGGATGCCCGCTTCCGTGCGTTGCGTCCAGGAAACAAGGTCGCTGAAAGTGGCAGAGGACGGGGCTCCCAGCCTGGGCGGAAACTCAACCCTCCACGGCCCGGGAAGCTCGATGGGCAGGGGCACTACCTGGCCTGGCAACTCACGCTTGGAACCGTCGCTGAACTCCACCCGGTTGATGCCAGCCTGCCAGACGCGCGCAAACAGTCTCCCGCCGGTCCCGAAGGCCAACTCGGCCCCGCCGCTGGCCGCCACCGCGTGCCGCGCCGGCACCGACTCGCGGAACACCACGAATACCGAACCAGCCGGGTCGAGCGACAGCCCCATTTCCACGCCACCCGCCGCCGTCTTAAAGACCGCCGGCCGTGTGATTGTCCCAGTGACCGGATCCCACAGTTCTGGCTGGCGATTCGCCACACGGAACTTCGCGGTGATCGGCTCGGTCCGCGGTTTCTGGTTCGACACGAAAAAGACATCCGCCTCTCCAATGCGGCGATGGATGTAAAGAACCTCCGCGTCGGCAGTCCTGGCTTCCCACGCGAAATCCGGCGCCAGGCCCAGGCGGTTGAAGACCTCCGGGAAGGAGAGCCCCCAATACACATGCCCGTTGCCTGCGGAATGGTGTTTCACCGTGGTGCCGTCGCACGGCCCCCAGACTTGGCGGCTGAGATTCCTTACCTCCTCATCGCCCGGCCCGAGGTCAGTCAGGCTCGGCGACTGTTGGGGCGCCGGCCCGACGATCACCGCGCCCGCCTGGACGAGTTCGGCGACCTTCCGCAGCACCGCCGGGCGCATGGTCGTGCGGTTGGCCAGCAGCAGCACGCGGTAGCTCATTCCGCTCGGAAGCACAATGCGGCCGCTCTCGACCTTCGCCTCCAGCAGCGCGGTTGCGTCGCACCCGTCAAAGTCGTAGCCGGGCGGCAGCGGGGGGGTGAGTTCGTCCCGCCAGCCGATTCGGTTCGGCACGTCCTCGCCAATGAACCAAAGCACGTCCGCCACAAAGCTCCCCTCTTGCAGCAAATGGTTGCAGCGGGCCAAATAGCGCATCCAGGCGCGGCCCGGTTCCCACCACGTGTTGGCCCGGTTGCAGTTCAATCCCCAAACCGCCATGGTGAAACCTGGTCCGGTAACCTCGTACGGTTGATGGGCGAAGGTATGGAACACGAACTGGTTCACCCCAGCGCAATAGGCGCGATCGCCCAGCGGTTTGAGCGTGTAGGGATGGTTCTGCCATTTGGCGAACGGCGCGCTGGCGGTGTAGGACTCGGAGGCGACCAGCCGCCTGCCGGTGATATGAGCCGTGCTCGCGGCCACCTTGTTGTCCACGCGCACTCCCTGCCCCGCCCCGGTGTTGAGCCAAAACTCGCCCATCGGCACGTCCCCGGAGCGCTGGTAGCCAATGGGATCATACAAATACATCTGGCGCCCGGATCCTTCGCTGACGTAGGTGAGGCCCTTTTCGCGGAGATAACGCCCGACCTCGCCGAAGAAGCTCTCGGCAAACTGATCTGCCAGGAACCGTCGCCAGTCCCACAGCATACGCTCGGAAGCGTCCGGGCTGTCCACCACCCAGCCTTCAATGAGCAACGGCAGCCACGGCGCAATCTCAATACCAGTGCGCTGCTTCAACCGTTGCTCCAAGCCCGCCGTCCAGTTTTGGACATCACATTCCCAACTGTCGGTTTCCACCGCGACGAAGGTCTTGCCGACCGATGGACCAAAGCGCCGGACGAGCTGCCCGACGTATTGATCCAGGTGCGCCCGCACTACTTTGGCGTCGAGCTTGTCGCATTCAAGTCCGCGCCCGGCCGGGGTCGCGGGCTTGTTCGAGCGCCCGTTGCTCGTATAGCCCACCCTCAGAATGCGCCAGTGGCCAGGCGGCACTCCCCAGTCCAGGCGCCCGTCCGGGCCCAGCTTGGCCGTCAGGTCCAGAACGTTTGTGCCATATACCCGGTAATCGGCCGGCGGCGCCAGATGCCGGTCCGGCCCCGGATAACGGGCGTAGTTGCGCGCTTCCCCGCCGTGACCACGGCAGCGCAGCCAGCCGGCCTTGGCCTCGGCAAAATGAAGCTTCGCGGCCGAACTCAGTTCCACCTCGCCAATTTGAACCGGCCAGAGGTTGGTGAACGACAGCCGCAGGAAGCGGGTGTTCAGCTCGCCCAACGCCACGGTAATCGGCTTGGCGCCGTCGGCGGTGTCCCACGAGAAACAGAACTTCCCGGTCGGCCGCCAGGCCTTGCCGTCGGCCGAGGCTTCCACCAGAGCGGGGAAGTCCTCATCCTGAACGTAGCCGCTCACGTTGTGAAGGATCATGGTGCGCAACAGGCGCGAGGCGCCGAGGTCGAACTCAATCCGGTGCCCCGTGCCGGATTCGGGGAACTCCGCGCGAGGCCGCAGTTGACCGTCACCCAGCACCTCCAGCGCGGAGGCGCCGAGCGAACCTGTGACACGCGCGCCGGAGGCCGGTCCATTGACCCGTTCCCCCGCAGGCGATCGGAAAGCAACCACAGCGATGTCCCGATAGAAATCCTCCTTGCGGGGCGGCGCGGGCAGTGCGGCCGCAAACCGGGATGGACCGATGGCATCAACACACGCGTGCGTCAGTTCTTTCATCGAGGTCTCTGGAGTGATCCACGGGCCTCCGGCCTCGGACCAGCCATCACAGTTGTGAACGCCAAACACGAGACCCAGGCGCGCGGCTTCCCTTACGGTATGGTCAAGCAGCTCGTACCATTGCTCCTGCCGGAATCTCGCCGGACCTTCCGGGAAGAAACCGCCGATGGTGAACAGGTAGCACCCGCCAAGCCCGGCACGCTTCATCGCCTCGAGGTCGCGCGTGATGCCCGGCTTGGTGACATTGCCGTCAATCCAATGCCACCACGTCAGCGGCTTGGCGGACTCGGGCGGGGACTCGAAGGCCCGTTGCAGTTCCGCGCCAGCCGGGGTGAAAGTCGAAACCGTGAGTGC
>CAZHEW010000219.1:0-6135 GCA_964531815.1 uncultured Verrucomicrobiota bacterium | reverse complement strand
CATAGCGCCGCAAAGATTTCTACCTCCGCATCGGCGTTACCTGCCGCCCGCTGCTGCTCGCTGACATCCCACGCCACCAATTCCTCCCCTCCATCACCCTTCCAAACGCCGCCACGATCAACAGGCCAGCCGACTGGACATGGGCCCCCTGTTCCGTTCTCCCCAGGGGGCGCTTTCGAGGGGATGGCGGATAGGAGCGGGAGGAGGCCGAGGCGCCGCTCTCGATCAGAGCGATCGCAGCCCCACTTTACTTTTAGCCGTCTATATGTAAAGTGTGGCTGCAATGATTGACCGACCCTTTTGGGCCCAACGGCTGGCCACCGCGTGGGGGCAGGCTTCCATCGTCTGGCTGACCGGACCGCGCCGCGTGGGCAAGACCGTGCTGGCGCAGAGTTTGCCGGATGCGGAATGGCTAAACTGCGACCTGCCGAGCGTGGCGGAACGGCTGCGCGAGCCCGAGACCTTTTTCCGTTCCGTGAACAAGCCGCGGGTCGTGTTCGACGAGGTGCATCAGCTTCCCGATCCGAGCCGGCTGCTCAAGATTGGCGCCGATGAATTCCCGCGTCTAAAGATCCTGGCGACCGGGTCTTCCACCCTCGCGGCCACGCAGAAGTTCCGCGACAGCCTGACGGGGCGCAAACGCGTGGTCCAGTTGGTGCCCGTGCTGCATGAGGAGTTGGCGGCCTTCGGCGTAGCCGACACGCAGGAGCGGTTGCTGCGCGGCGGCTTGCCGCCCGCCTTGCTCGCCGAAAAGCACAATCCCGAGTTTTATGCGGAATGGCAGGATTCCTATTTTGCCCGCGACGTGCAGGAGCTTTTCCGACTGGAGAAGCGCGCTGGATTTCTGCGCTTGCTGGAACTGGTGCTCCGTCAAAGCGGCGGCCTGCTGGACGTGTCCCGGCTGGCCGCCGAAAGCCAGGTCAGCCGGCCATCGGTCACGAACTGGCTGGAGGTGTATCAAGTGACTCACGTCGCGCATATCGTGCGTCCCTATTCGGCGGGTGGCCGGCGCGAGATTGTCGCGCAGCCAAAGGTGTTCGGGTTCGACACCGGGCTGGTCTGTCACGCCCGCGGGTGGAGTCATCTGCGGACGGAGGATTGCGGCCGGTTGTGGGAGCATCTGGTGCTGGACACACTCATCGCCGCCAGCGTGCCGAGGATTCACTTCTGGCGCGACAAACAGCAGCGCGAAGTGGATTTCGTGCTGCCGCGCGGGCGCGACGTGGTTGACGCGATCGAGTGCAAGTGGCATCCGGACGCGCTCGAGACACGCGGTCTGGCGGCGTTTCGCCGGCAATACCCGAAGGGCAAAAACTACCTGATTTGCCCCCTGCCCGGCCCCGGCTATGAGCGCAACCAGGGCGGTCTGAGAATCTCTGTTGTTTCGCCCGGAGAATTCCGCAAGGCGGCGGCCTGACCCCTGATTCAGGGCTGCAATAACTCAGGGCCTCCAGCAGTTGGGGCGAGACAATTCAGCACCCAAGCTGAGCCCGACCGCCCGGCTCACTCGCAGACAAAACTCACCGTCGCCCGCTGACCGGAGAAAACGACCGCATCCCCAACAACGTCGCATAGCACCTGGACTGTCCGCGTATCCATCCGCGCCGTTGAATCCGGCTCAAACAACCGCCGCGGCGCGAATGCCGGCAGAATCTTCCTCACCACCACCCGCCCGTTCGGCCTTCTCCCGCCAAGAGTCGTGAACTCCCCGCTCATTCCCTCCTTCACCCGATACACGTCCTGCTCGTTGACCTCCACCCGCAGCCGCAGCCGGCGCGTGTTGGCAAACCGCAGGACCGGTGACGGGAAGTTGAGCGACACGTAGTCTCCAGTGTGCCGATGTAGCGCCAACACCTTCCCGTCAGACTCCGCGCGCATGAGTCGCATTCCATAGGCCGTCCGTGCCGAAGCAAGTTCGGCCTCAGCCACCGCCACGTCTTCCGCCAGCGGCCCTCACTTCGGGAAGACGACCCTGTTTGATAGGTCTTCCCAAACAGGCGCGCTAGAGGTCCGCACTGTTACCAAGGGCTTTGTGGGAAACTCAGGCTCAGGATTGTAGGTGAGCTTTGACCCCGTAATCTGGACATAGATCGGGAGACCAACCACAAGGAGAACGCATGCGACCAAAACCACCTTCCCGACGAGGATGACTAGCGACCAACGACACCCCGTTGACCTGGTTCCCGGGCACTGCCGTTGGTCTGACAAGCGCCACAAGCCCCTAATCTTGGCAAGCACAGTCTGAATGGTACCAGCCGCCTTCATCCGGCCACCTTCCGGCCAACAACGAAGTCATCATAGCCGCGGTAGAGGGTGTCGGAAGCGGACAGAACCTCAATCCCCGCACCCTCAAAACTCGCCCTGAATTCGGCCAAGTTGTGAGTCCAATACTCGCCACGCTTCTGGCCTCGCGCGACAGCCTGGTTCTGCCTACGGATCTCCTGAGCGCGCAAAAGAAAACCGAGAGTTGCCTTGAGTCCGCGAGTGCGAAGGGAGTCCCTCAGAAGAAAGAGCGTCCAGTCCACGGTATTCATCATTCGGCCAAGATCGCACGCGTAGAGGAATCCACCCGGCCGGAGAGAGGCCGCCATCTTTCGGATGACGCCCTGAGGACTCGGGAAAGAATAAAGGCAGTGGACACTCACGATTCCCGCCAGTGGCGGCGTACCCCATTCCTCCCATGCCACATCCAGCTCTGCCGCTCGCCAATTCTGGAGCCTTGATTCTCCGGCCTTCCGTCGCGCAATCCCAAGCATGTCTCGATTAAAGTCGGCGTGGAGGATTGTCACTGTCGGCAAGGCGACCGCCAAAGCGATGGAGAAGTTGCCAGTTCCGCCGCCGATATCAGCCACAACATCCCCAGGACACAACGGCCAACTACCAACAGTTGCAACGCAGTGCTCTACCAGCTCCCTGTATGCAGGGTTTATCCTTGGGATTATGTCGTAGGCACCCGCGTAAACAGACCAGTTTACCGGCTTCATCGGCTTCCATTGCCCCCGCCGTGCCACTTGAAAACCGTGTATTCTAACCGACCAACCACCGCCCCGTCGGAAGGAAGGAAGTCCTTGGTCCGAAGACACCCGTCCACAAAAGCCCAAGATAACCAAGCTTCGGTGAAATTCCGACCAAGGAGTTCTGCGTAGAGCGATTGCAATAGAGCTCCGCCGACACCCTGTCCCTGGAACTCCGAGCCAACCCCCAACCATGCGATTTCCGCCCGCCGCGCTCCAGCGATGGCCAGACTGATGTTCTCGATGTCAGTCGTACCAGCGCCGCCACCAGCTTCCAGCAAGGCCTGGTTCACGTCCGGGAAGGCACCAATGAAACCGGCTGTCCTGCCATCGATCTCGGCGATTTTCCAGAACTCGCCCACCACCAGGTCGCGTAAATCATGCGCGACACCATACAACTCATCCAAGGCCAGTGTACCGCAGTGCTCTAACGTCCCCAGCGATTGGTTTAGCACCGGATGAATGATTGACACCTCCCGACGTAAGTGCGTCTTGTCCATCGAGCGGATAGCGACCCCACAAGGCTTAAGGCGCCCGACCCCAGCCAGTGCTTCTGCCAGGTTCACGCGCCAGTACCCAAGAACACTGTCCGGCTGGAATCCAACATCCCGGAGTAACCTTGCTAGCACCGGTGATGTGTGTGGCTGCAACATTGGAAGAACACTAGGACTCGCCTCAGAGCCGACCCCACCCCCAAGCCGAAGCAAGGGCGTCTGGATTGGTGCAACCACTGTACGAGCACCCTTTTCGACTAGCCACTCCTTCGCCTGCACGAGTAAGCCTGCAACCAACGCCTCGTCTCCCGGCAGCCAGTGAATATGTCCCAGCGCGCCAACGCCTTGCCCGTCGCCCACGCCGATCCGTGGCTCAAGGCTTGCGCAGACAGAAGCCCTCAACTCTCCACAAGTCTCCGCAACAAAGTGGCAGAAGGACGATGCCTCGCGGCCTGGCAGTCCTTGGCCTTTAATGGCCTTCTCGTAGTCGTCACGGAGGAGCCAGGCCATCGGGTAGCCGCGTACTGCAGCCGCCCTGAAGGACAGTTCCGCAATTCGTGCGCAATCAATCGCTAAGTCCGCCACCCGCGTCTTGGTGCTCGAAGCATTACCTTCAGGAACAACGCAGCCCCGGCCCGCCGCGATAGACTGTTGCTCGCCGCCAATTGGCCTCCCCATGGAAGCCACGCCACACCTTGCCATCGCCTCCTCGACCGCAAGAACCACCTGCTGCAGCTCCTGCCGCGTGTGTGCCGCCGACACACGAAACCGGATACGCTCCTGGCCCCGCGGAATAGCCGGAAAACCCAACGCCTCCGCATATACAGAATGCCGAAACAGCTCCCGCGCCACATCCCGCAGGGCCCGCTCGCTGCCGACGGGAGCTGAAACAATCGCGGATCCGGATTTCGCCGCGTTTGCGATGCCGATACTCAGGAGCCCATCCCGGAAGAGCTCTATGTTGTCCCTCAACTTTGCCAGTTGGGCAGGTTCGTCCTGAATAACGCCAAGCGCAGCCATCGCTCCCCCAACACAGCTCGCCGGCAGCCCGACAGAGAAGGCGATCGTTCTGGCGTAGTACCTCAAGTAATCCACAACCTCCGCGGGAGCCGCTATCCAGCCGCCGAAATTCCCCAGCGCCTTGCTCAACGACCCCATGAGGACCGGCAAATCGGCATCAATGCCGTGGACCTCCACCGATCCTCTTCCCACCTTTCCAAGAACGCCCGTAGCGTGAGCATCATCCACCATAACGCGCGCACCAAAGCGGCTACAAACCCCCAACAGGTCGCGGAGCGGTGGCACGTCGCCGTCAATTCCGTAAACACCCTCGACAACCACCAAAATGCCGCTGTCCTTACGCTTGGAGCGGGCCGTCTCCAGAACGCGAGCGAGGTGTTCTGGATCCGAGTGACGGAAGCTGTGCCATCGCGCGCCGGACAGGCGGACACCGTCCAAAATGCTGTAGTGAACGAGCTTGTCCAGGATTACGGTGTCCCTAGGCGTGCAAAGCGCCTGTATCAATCCAACATTTGCAGCTTGGCCCGTCGGGAAGATGACACAAGCCTCGGCGCCAACGAAACCGGCAAGCATCTCTTCCAGCTCGCTGTGTAGCGAAGTTGCACCTGCAATCAGCGGAACCGAGCAAACACTGGCACCGAACCGGTCGATGGCTTGTTTTGCCGCTCCCAGCACCCCCGGGTGATGGGCAAGCCCCAAGTAGTCGGCGGAGCACATCATGACGACCCGTTGCTGGGACGCGCGATCCTCCCCATCAATCACCGCGCTCCCCCCGGCATAATGACTGACCCGATGAACATAGGTGTCGTAGCCTCGCGGCCGGCCGTCGGCCAGAAACCGAGCGAAGGCACGCGCCTTGTGAAACAAGTCGGGGTGCGCGAAGTCAACGAAGTCTGACAGGCCGGTTTCCCGGCTATCCACATTTTCCAGCAAGTTGTCGAGAGCCTTGTTCATCCGAGGTGGTCTTTGGTGCGAGTCAGACCTGCGGAGAACAAAGGGGCGCGAACTTAACGCACCCTCACGAGAGGCCCTAGGAGAGCCCGAAGAGAAGATGCAAAAAGCCGCGCCCGATTGGGCGCGTGCTTTCGGCAGTCTCTCTTCTTGAAATTTCCTAGGTTTCTCGTGAGACCCGCAGCCGAAGCTACGCGAAATTAGTATTCAGTTGTGTTATCTGTGTTCGATTTGCTGCTATTGTGAGTTTCTTGGACTCTCGATCCAGAACGGTTTGTATCAGAACCCCAGCCCGCTGCCAAGCGACATTCCACTGCCCCCCAGCGCTCGCCATCGGAAGTCCTGGGTCCCGGCCCACGCGGCGAAGACGCCCCCAGTTGCTTCTAAAGAGAACCGATGCTTCTTGCATTCGTTCTAATCCGCGCAATTTGTATCTCGCCCCTCACGCCGCGACCTGCACCGGCAGCCGCACCACAAACGCCGCTGGCGCTGCGGCCTTCGGCCCGCGCTTCGTAACCCTGGCGTGCCTGCGCTTGGCCGGCTTCACCCGTATCGGTCTGAGCGCATAAAACCGCTTCATATCCTTGCTGCTCACCCGGCCCTGGTAATGCTTCTTGATGATGCGCTTCCAGTTGTCGAACGGCTCCGCCGTCCGC
>CAZHEW010000218.1:0-6135 GCA_964531815.1 uncultured Verrucomicrobiota bacterium | reverse complement strand
CGCCGTATGCCATCTACCGGCGGCCTCACTTGGACGAGTTCGTCGCGCGTGTGCGGTTGGCCTACCAACTGGCCGTTTGGACCTCGGCGACGGCGAGCTACGCCGCCCCAGTTGTGCGCGACATCTTTCCGCCAGACCTGCCGCTGACCTTTGTCTGGAGTCGCGAGCGCTGCACCTGGCGCCGCAACCTGGAAACACAGCAGGAATATTGGCTGAAGAACCTGCGAAAGGTGAAGCGGCTTGGTTACAACCTGGAACAGGTGTTAATGGTGGACGACGAGGCGCACAAGCTGGAGCGCAATTACGGGAATCATATCGCCGTGGCACCCTACGTGGGGGAAGCTGATGACGATGAACTTCTCAAGCTGGCGGAGTATCTTATCCGCATTGCGAACTGCGCGAACTTCCGCGGCTTGGAGAAGCGCGGCTGGCGACAGGCAGTCAATCGGGAGGCTGACGGCGAAGGAGCCCGGTGATCAGCAGACGGCAACTCGGCTGGACAGGATGCGCCGGCCCAGATATCACAACCATCCTCTGGTGCGATCGCGCGCAACTCAAGCTTCAGGCTGCCATGCTTTTCTGCTTCTGCGCTGATGGTTCTTGCCCTGATGCTACGAGACGCTACGAGACGCTTGAATCTGGCGGCAGAACACCGCACCTTGCTTCCTATCTATGGTCTCCGCCATCATCGTCGCCGCCGGCCGGGGCACCCGTATGGGCGCCGGGGTGGACAAGCTTTTCCTCAAACTGAACGGCTGCCCCATCGTGGCGCACACCTGGCGGCGATTCGAGAACTCCGAAGGCGTTGACGAAATCGTTCTGGTTGTGCGCGAGGTTATGAAATCCGCTTTTGCAGCGCTGGGTGAGGAGTACCGGTTTCGGAAGCCCTTTCACATCATTTCAGGCGGCAAGGAGCGGCAAGACTCGGTCTGGAATGGTCTGCAGACCCTGGCCCCAAGCGCCGAGATTGTCGCTATTCAGGACGCGGCACGACCTTGCACCACCAATGCGCTCATTGCCGCAACCATCGCTGCCGCGCGTCAAACCGGCGCCGCAGTCGCCGCGCAAGCCGTGACGGATACGATCAAGGAGTCGCGCGACGGCAAGTTCATCGAGCGCACCCTGGACCGCACCCGGCTGTGGGCGGTGCAAACGCCCCAGACGTTTCGGGTCGAGATTATCCGGCGGGCATTGGCGGAAGTGCGCCGGCGGGGCATGTTGGTTACGGATGACACCGCGGCTTGCGAGTTGATCGGCCAGCCGGTCCAACTGGTCGCCAGCCCTCAGCCCAACCCGAAGGTCACCCGGCCGGAAGATCTCCCCTGCATCCAGGCGTTGCTGCGCGGAATGACGCTCAAACAGTGAGGCTCTCGATGAACGCGACGCGAGAATTACCGGCCCTCCGGCAGCAACGCGTCGAAGAACTCGTTTCCGGCGGCCAACCGATGTGAGGCGGGTTCAACCCGGGCTGAGTTTCCTGGCTGCGGCGGCCACTTTGGCAGGGCTGCCCTCGCCTCTTACAGGAACTTGGTTTGGCCGGGGATAGCGACTGGGTAGATCCCGTCGGGACCTGGCTTTACCGGGGCCTCGGTGTTCATCGTAATTTCGCCTGCCGGCGGGAAGGCGAACTTGGAATCGAGAGCCTCCTGCAACGTAATCTTCTTACCCGAATAGACAGCCAGTTGGCCGAGCACGGAGACCAGCGTCGAGTCGGCGAGGACTTTGGCGCGTTGAAACGGCTTGCCGGCGCGGATGGATTGCAGGAACTCGCTGTGCTCCACTTCGTAGGGCGACTTCTTAGACAGCTCAGGGTCGGCGCGCCATGTACGGTTGCCCTTGAGGTCGGTAAAATACGGCGGCTGGAAAGCCGAGTAATGACACCGGCCTTTGGTGCCGTGAAACACGTCCTTGTTGGAGCCGAAACAGCCGACCGCGGTGCGGCAGGAACCGTAGATGCAGCGGCCGTCGGAGTATTCATACGTGACATGGTTGTGATCGAAGGAGGTGCCCATCGAGGACTGGAAATGCGTCGAGCGCCCCCCCATGCCGTAGGCGTGCTCGGGCATCACGTCGCCGAATACCCACAGGGCGGAGTCGAGATTATGGATGAGCGACTGCGGGATGTCGTCGCCGGCAAGCCATGAGAAGTGATACCAGTTGCGGAGCTGGTATTCCATCTCGCTCCATTCCGGCTGGCGCTCAATCAGCCGGTAGGGCGCGCGGAGGTACTCGCACTGGACGGCGAGGATTTCGCCCAGTTCGCCCGCCTGGATGCGCTTGACCGCCTCGCGACGGCCGAGGTGATAACGATAAGTCACGCCGGCCAGCACACCCGTGCCGTTCTTCTTGGACAGTTCGTCGGCCTGCAGAATCTTGCTGATGCCGGCGATATCCACCGCGGCGGGCTTCTCCACAAACACGTGCTTCTTGCTCTGCACGGCGGCGAGGGCATACTCTGGATGGAAACGGGAGGCACAGGCGATCAGCACAACGTCGCAGCTCTCGATGACGCCCCGGTAGCCATCCAGCCCGGCAAACTGCCGCTCACGCGGGACATCCACCCGGTTTGGAAACATCGGAGTCAGTGTCTTGATAGCAGTCTCAATCCTGTCCGGAAAGATGTCAGCCACGGCCCAGAGCTTGGTGCCCGCGTCGCCTGTCAGCGCGTCACCCGCGGCGCCGCAGCCGCGTCCGCCGCAGCCGATGAGGCCAAGCTTGAGTGTGCTGCTGTCCGCCGCATGGGCGAAGCGGCCCACGTCGAGTGCCCCGATCAACGCGGTGCCGGCCACAGTGGCTGAGGTCTTGAGAAAGTCTCGACGGCTGGTGGCTCTGGTTTGGCTCTGTTGTGCAGTAGTCTTCATCGTTTTTTCGTTGGTTATACAGATGTGGCGTTTATTCTAACATGCCTGGTGAGCGGTTCCAGTAAAAAGAGGTCATGAGTCCGCCCTTGACTCGGCGCTGTGGTGGTCCCTGACCACCGCCGCCCATCCCCTGCCCTTGCAAACCGCAGCGCAAGCCCTTATTCTCTGGCGTAATGATTTTCTAGCACTATGAAACAACGTCTGCTTTTCGGGGTGCTGGTGGCTGCGCTGAGCGTTAACCTCGTGATCGGCGCCCGAATCTATTTGACCTCCGCCGAGGCGGCGGAAAGGGAAGTGCCCTATTCCAGCCTCCAGCTCTTCTCCTACGCTTTGGAGAAGGTGCGCAAGGACTACGTGGATGGGCAGAACCTGACGTATCAGCAACTGGTTTACGCATCCCTGAAAGGCATGCTCAACACCCTCGATCCGCACAGCGAGTTCATGGAACCGGCCAAGTACAAGGAGCTCCAGAATGATACCCAGGGGGAGTTCGGCGGGCTGGGCATCGTAATCGCCATGCGTGACAATTACATCACCGTGATCGCGCCGATGGAAGACAGTCCCGGCTTCCGCGCCGGCATTCTTTCCGGCGATCGCATCATCAAGATTGGGGACAGGAGCGCCGAGAAGATGAGCTTGCAGGACGCGGTTACGTCCCTGCGCGGCGAGCCGGGCACCGAGGTGAAGATCTCCGTCCTTCGCCCCTCTTCCGGCAAAATAAAGGACTACACGCTCACCCGCGCGATCATCAAGATTGACATGGTCAAGGACATCAATGGCAGGAAGGAGTTTCCGCTCGGCAACAACAAGATTGGCTACATTCGCCTGGTGCAGTTTGGCGAGAAGACCGGCGCCGAGTTGGAAGGCGCGATTAGGAAGCTCAAGGCCCATGGCATGCAGGGGTTGGTGCTGGACCTGCGCTGGAACCCGGGCGGTTTGCTGGAACAAGCTGTGGATGTGTGCGAGAGATTCCTCCCGCGCGGCAACCTCGTCGTCACCACCGAAGGGCGGAACCCGGCCCAAAACTCGATTCGTAAAGCCCGGGGCCGTGGCGACGAGCTAGGGGGTTTGCCCATGGTTGTGCTGGTCAATCTCGGCAGCGCCAGCGCCTCCGAAATCGTCGCCGGCTGCCTGCAGGACAGCAAGCGCGCCATCATCCTCGGCGAGAAGACTTTCGGCAAGGGCTCCGTCCAGAGCATTGTTCCGCTGGCGGCGATGCCGGATGGCGTCCCCGCGTTGCGCCTGACTACGGCCAAGTATTACACTCCCAGCCATAAGGTCATTCACGAGGAAGGCATCACCCCCGACATCGTCGTCCCCTTGTCCGAGGAGCAGGAGGGCGCCATTCAAATGAGGCATGCCCCGGGCGGAATTCAGAGCCTTGAAGAGAGCGAACGGGAACAAGTGTTGAGATCTGGCGACCCACAACTCGACCGCGCCATGGATCTGCTGAAGGGCATTACCCTCTTCACCCAGCGCTCCCCCGCCTTCGACCAGAAAGTCGCCAAGGGGAAGAGGATGGCCGCAAAGTGACCATGCGGCACGCGCTGCGCCTTGCACCTTTCGCTCCATTCTCTGGCGCGGGCATCCCGGTCCGGCTGCGTGCCGGCCAACGCCGCCAGCCGGGCGAAAACCAGATTCCTCCGCCCCTCCCCGGCGTCGTTTGTGCCGGAGAGCTCTAGGCGCATCGCCTCGCAAGATGCCTCTCCTGGCGATTGAAACATCGTGCGACGAAACCAGCGCGGCGGTTGTTGACCGGGGCCGCGTGTTGTCGAACCTCGTGTCATCACAGATTCGACTTCACGCCGAGTACGGCGGCGTCGTGCCGGAACTGGCGGCGCGGGAACACCTCCGGAATTTGGCGCCCGTCACCCGGATGGCCTTGCAGAAGGCCGGCGTGACCGCCGGACAGCTCGACGCCGTGGCTGCGACGCGCGGACCGGGCCTCCCAAGCGCCCTGATGGTTGGCCTCAAGGCGGCGCAGGCGATCGCCTTTGCCCTGCGCCGGCCTTTCCTCGGCATTCATCACCACGAGGCCCATCTCTATTCGCCCTGGCTTAAAGGCCAGCCGCCGATTGCCGACTTTTCACAGTTTCGGCCCAGCGTTTCCCTCATTGTCAGCGGCGGACACACAATCCTCGTTCATGTTCGCTCGGAGTTGGACCACCGCTTGCTTGGCTCGACCGTGGATGATGCCGCAGGAGAATGTTTCGACAAGACGGGCAAACTGCTGGGGTTGGCCTACCCGGCGGGACCGGAGATTGACCGGCTCGCCCAGGGGGGCAACCCCAAGGCCTTCGATTTCCCGCGGCCGATGATTGACGACCCGAATGATGACTTTAGCTTCAGTGGTCTGAAAACCTCCGTGCGCTACTTCCTGCGCGACCATCCCAACCTGCTCCAGGACACCCAACGCGTGCGTGACCTCTGCGCCAGCATACAGGCGGCCATTGTGGACGTGCTGGTGACCAAGACCATCCGCGCCGCCAGGCGGCTCCGTGTCGGCTGCATTACAGCCTCCGGTGGCGTCACCTGCAACCGGGCCCTGCGCCAGCGCCTCGCTTCCGCCTGCGAGCGGCAGCGACTCGCCTTCATGCTGGCTGACACGGCTTTCTGCACGGACAACGCCGCCATGATCGGCATTCTCGCCGAACGCAAGCTCTCGCTACGCCGGGCCCCAGTTTCGCCGGACGCGGACATTCTTCCAAACTGGGCACTGGAATAAGGCGGCAGGGCGTCAGCCGCGTTTTTGACAGATTAGTCTATCTGACAGATTCCGCGATCAGGGACAGAACCTTGCCCGCCGCCTCTTCGGCTTTCACCGGCATGAGCGCGCCACCGCGCGGCTTGATCTCGACCTCGCCCTTGGCCAGTGATTTCTCGCCGATGCCCACGCGGATCGGAAAGCCCACCAGTTCGGAGTCCTTGAACTTCACCCCGGGCCGATCGTTCCGGTCGTCGAGGATCACGTCCACGCCGCGCCCGGTCAACTCGGCATAGATTGCCTCCGCGCATTTCATCACGGCACTTTCGGGCGCAACATTGAGCGGCGTGATGCACACCGTGTAGGGTGCAACGCTGATGGGCCAGATGATGCCTATGTCGTCGTGGCTCTGTTCGATGACCGCCTGCAACGTCCGCGTCACGCCGATGCCGTAGCAGCCCATGATCGCCGGCTGTTGTCTGCCAGATTCATCGAGGAAGAGCGCGCTCATCGCCTGGCTGTATTTGGTGCCGAGCTTGAAAACGTGTCCGACCTCGATGGCGCGCTGGA
>CAZHEW010000217.1:0-6149 GCA_964531815.1 uncultured Verrucomicrobiota bacterium | reverse complement strand
ACAGCGTCACCGACCTGATCAACCTTAGCCAGGTGGTGCTTTGCCTCATCCTGCCCCTGGCCCTGTTCCCGCTGATGTTCTTCACCTCCTCGCGTCGGAGGATGGGCCAGTGGGCCAATGGCTGGTTCCTGCTGATTCTGGGCTGGGGCAGCGTTTTGTTGATTACCGCAATGGACCTCTATAGTCTGCCCGAGTCGCTCAAGACCGCCTGGCGCATCATCATGGGTGGATGACGGCAGATGCATCCGAACCGCTAACCGATATCAGCACATGAGCTTGTATAAGACTATTCTGGTAACCCTGGAAGGCACCCCGACTGACCGGGCGATTATTGAGCACGTCAAACTGTTGGCGAAGGCGATGCAAAGCCGTGTCGTTCTGCTCCATGTGGCCAGCGGTGTGCCGGCCAAGTACCACCGGACGGACGCCGCCGGCAAGGAGGTTGAAGAGAGCAAAGCCGGACTGGAGCGGGTCCGGGCCGAGCTCGCCGCCGCCGGCATCAAGACCGATGCGGAGCTCGCCTACGGTGAGCCGGCCAAAGAGATCGTGAAGTGGGTCAAGCGGAAGGGCTGCGACCTGGTCGCGATGAGCACGCACGGCCACCAGTTCATGGCCGACCTGGTGCTCGGCACGACCGCGATCCGTGTCCAGCACAGCCTCAGCGTGCCCGTCCTTATGCTTCGCGCCAAGTGAGCCGCGCGCGTTGCCTGAATCGCCGGATTCCAAGCCGCCTTTTCATGAAATACCAGATGGCATTTGTGCCTGCCGTGCTGTGTGGCCAGCTCCTGCTCGCCGCCAGCCCGGACGGCAGCCCCACCAAGCCGCCCTCGCCCTACACGGCAGTCAAAGCCTCCAGCAAGCAGTTCCGCTGCCTCGGCCGGAGGATGGAGCTGGGCGCGCTGTTGCTGCCGAAACAGATATTTGCCTCCGGCCAGCCGCTGCTGGCGGCGCCGGTGCGTCTGGTCACGGAGCCGGATGTTCTTGCCGGCCTGAAAGGAAAGGGCAGGGTCGCCGAGGCTACTTCCGAAAAGGCCTCGTGGGAATGGTCCGGCGAGTCGGCCACGTTCCGCATCGCTGTGCGGATGACCGGAGAATGCGACGGGTTCTGCTGGTACGACGTCCAGTTGAGCCCGAAGCAGCCGGTCAAGCTGAGCCTGCTTCGGCTGGAGATCCCGCGCCTGGCCCCCACCGCCCGCTACCTGCACGCGGCCAACTTCACCTGGACCTACCTCTCCACTGGGTTGCCGGAATACGGCGGCCAGTGGTCGGACAAGTTCAAGCCGTATGTCTGGCTCGGCGACGAGGAACGCGGGTTGGCCTGGTGCGCGGAGTCCGACCGGGGTTGGTCGCTCCAGGAGCCGACGCGGGCCCTGCAGGCCCACACCCAGGACGGTGTGGTGGTGTTCAGCGCGACGATGTTGGATCATGAAGAGACGATCTCGGCCCCGGTGACGCTCCGGTTTGGCCTGCAGGCCAGCCCGGTCAAGCCAGTCTCCTTTTCGTGGCGGGCCAAGGCCCGCATCCTTCACGGCATCAACTACCAGGCCTGCGAGCCGGGGCCGGACGGGCGCACGCTGTTGGACACGCTGCATGAGGGAGGAGTCAAGACGGTGGTGTTTCACCAGGACTGGAGCGAGTACTACGGCCAGGTCACGCCGTGGGGAGGCGAGCGGCTGCGGCGGCTCATCGCCGAATGCCACAAGCGCGACTTGAAACTGATTGTCTATATCGGCTATGGCGTCGCCCGCAACGCGCCTGAGCTCAAGGGGCGCCATGACGAATGGTCCGCGATGCCGCTCATCCCCTGGTCAACTCCATACCGCACCGAGTTCGAGGCCTTCGACGCCACGTGCCCCCGCAGCGGCTGGGCGGACTGGCTGGTAAAGGACATTGACCAACTGTTCACTGAATACGAGCTGGACGGCCTGTACTTCGACGGCACCAGCGAGGCCTGGCGCTGCCAGAACCAAGCCCACGGCTGCGGCTGGCAGGACGACACCGGCCAGGTGCGAACCGAATACCCGGTGCTGGCCGCCCGGCAACTGATGCGCCGGATTGCTGATACCGTCCGCAAGCACCGCCCGGAGGCGATTCTGGATGTGCACATGTCGGCCAGCCTGACCCTGCCGACGCTGGCGTTCTGCGACAGTTACTGGAATGGCGAGCAGTTCGAGACCCTCAAAGCCAGTGATAAGTTTGAGCTGCCGCTGCACACTTTCCGGACGGAGTTTATGGGTTACGCGCACGGCCTGGATGCTGAGTTCCTGTGTTACGAGAACCGCCCCTTCACCCTGATCGAGGCCATTGCGCTGGCCTGGCTTCACGGGGTGGAGGTCCGGCCCTATCCAGGCACCCTGCCGCAAATCAGTCCGATCTGGCGCGCGATGGACAGCTTCGGGACGAGCTCCGCGCGGTGGCAGCCCTATTGGGCCGGATCGGGCGCGGTCGCGGGAGACGATTCGGTCAAAGCCAGCGCCTACGCGCACCCGGGCAAAGCCCTGCTGTTTGTCAGCCATCTCAAGCGTGAGCCGCTCACCAGTAGGATTCGTCTCGACCGCAAGCGGCTGGGTCTGGCCACGGGCGGGCTCGGCGCACTTGACGCCATCACCGGCGCACCGCTGGCCATTGAAACGGATACCCTGCCGCTGTCCTTCGATGGCATGACTTACCGCCTGATCGAAGTTCGGGACAAGCGATTCAAATCTGCAACTAAGGAGGGAATGCAATGAGAGATGCCAGGGTATTGCTTGTTTGTGTCGCGGCCTGCGGAGTCCTTGTGCCGGCATGCCTGGCGCAGGAAGGATCCGGGACGGGTTCGGCTCCGGCGGATTCGCCTGTCGCTAAGGCACCGTTAATCATTCCTCAGCCGAAGTCGGTGAAGCTGGGCGCGGGCAGCTTTAACGTGCCACCTCACTACAGGTGGCTGCTTATTGCCAAGGAAAAGGACCAAGGCCTGTGGGAAGCGGCAGGGCGAGCCTTCGGCGGCAGGCCTGGGGACTTCGTGCAGCTTCCCCAGGAAGGGATAACTTTGCAGCTCGGGTCCAACTATAACAGCGCCTTCCTCATAGGTCGGGAGCTTCCTCGCTGGTACAGCGACCCGGAGGGTTACCGCCTTCTGGTGGAGACGAACCACCTCTTGATCACCGCTCAAACCGCCCAAGGAACCTTCTATGCGTTGCAGACCTTGGCGCAGCTCTGGCAGGGAACGGCCGCTGGGCGCTCCTGTCCTGCGATTGAGGTCCAAGACTGGCCGGCCATGCGCTTCCGCGGGGTACACTGGTTCCCCAGCGCTTCTGGCGTGCCGATGCATCTGAGGCTCATTACCAACGTCTTCGGCGCCTTCAAGTTCAACCGCAGCGTCATACAGTGCGAGGCGGCCCGCTGGGACAAACACCCGGAGATTACGGCGCCCAACGCCATTTCCAAGGCAGACCTGCGCAAGCTGGTTGAGCTCTGCCGCGCGAACTACCAGGAGCCCATCCCGCTCATCAACACCCCCGGCCACGCCGAATGGGTGTTTCGCAACCACAGCAACCTGGACTTCGCCGAGGATCCTCAAACCCCCTATGCCTACTGCGTCCGCCATCCAAAGAGCTTCAAGTTCATCAAAGACGTGCTGGGCGAATGCCTGCCGGTCTTCCAATCAAAGTTCTGCCACATCGGCCATGACGAGGTCACTATGCGCGGACGGTTCCCGAACCCGGAGTGCCCGCGTTGCCGGGGCGAAACGGTCACCGCCCTGGTGGTGCAGCACGCCAACCGTCTCAGCCAGTGGCTGAACCGGCGCGGCGTCCAGAGCATGATCTGGGGCGACATGTTGCTCGGTCCCGGCGAGGCCAAGGACGCCACGCATGCGAAAACCCTGGCGGACGCGCAACAGCGGCGGTCGGAGATTGACAAGCAGACCATCATCGTGGACTGGCACTACGCGGCCACAGCCGACGACCGCAGCCTCAAGATTCTGCGCGAGGCAGGATTCCGCGTCGTCGCCGCAAGCTGGTACACACCGGAGAATATCCGCCACCTCGCCCAGGCGGCGCTGGACGCCGGCGCCGAAGGCCTCCTGCAAACCACCTGGATGGGTTTCTTCCCCGATGAGCGCGCCATGAAAAGCGCACTCCAACAGTTCACCGCGTTCGTGCTCGCCGCCGAATATGCCTGGTCGGGACGCCCGGAGGCTCCCGACCGCCTCGGCTACGACCCGGAGCAGGTCTTCCGGCAAGCCTACGCCCGCAACCGCTGAGGAACCGCCGGCGCCGCCAACTGCCGGCGCGGCCGCCGGCCCCCCTTCTACTTCTCGTACGCCCGGATCACCTTCAGAATCGCCTGGGCGATCTGCTCCATGTCGGACTCGGTGTAGGTGGGGTAAGCGAAGCACGTGAAGGTATGGGTCTCATGCCAGCGGGCGTTGGGCACCTCCACCCCGCGGTAGTCAACGCTCGCAGGGTCCGCGTATTCCCTGGACTTGAAAGGAAAGCCGGTGCGGCCGAAAGCGTTGTGCTCCTGAAATGCCCGTTCGGTGTGGCATTGCGGCCAGAAGACTTTCCAGACCGGCGCGCCCTCGGCGGCGACGGCGGCGACAAATTGCTTGATGTCGCACTTCATGTTCTCCACCCGCAGCGAGAAGGCGAGCACATACCACCCGTTCTGTCGTTCCGGCGTGTCAATGGGGAAGTAATTAATGCACTTCGACGCCTTCAGCGCCTCGATCAGGACCTGGGCGTTGCGCCGGCGCCGCGGCATGTTCCAGGTGTCCATCCGCGCCAACTCGGCCAGCCCAATCGCGGATTGCATCTCCGTCATGCGGTAGTTCCAGCCGACCATGTTGTGGATGTAGGGCAGCTTCTGTTCGAGTTCGAGCAGACTCAGCCGCTGCTTCACATCATAGCCGTGGTCGCGGAAGCTGCGCGCCTTCCAGGCCAGTTCCTCGTCGTCCGTCGTGACCATCCCGCCCTCGCCGCCGGTGGTGAAGGTCTTGTTCTGGCAGAAGCTGCAGCCGGCCATGTGGCCAAGCGTGCCGGTCTTCCGGCCCTTATAGACGCCACCGAACGCCTCGGCGTTGTCCTCGATCACAAAGAGGTTATGCCGTTTGGCAAACGCGAGAATCCTGTCCATGTCGCAAACGTTGCCATACAGATGCACAGGCATAATCGCCCGCGTCCGCTTCGTCACCAGTTTCTCCGCCGACTCCACGCTCAGGCAGTGGTCCTCCAGGTTCACATCCGCGAACCGGGGAATCGCGCCCGCCTGGACGATGGAGAAGCTGCTCGCGATGAACGTGTAGCTCGGCACGATCACCTCGTCGCCGGGGCCAATGCCAAGCGAATTGAGCGCGACGTGCAGCGCCGCCGTCCCGGTGGCCACGCTGACGGCATACTTGCTGCCCTGCCACGCGGCAAACTGCTTCTCGAACTCCATGCCCTGCTTGCCGGTCCAGTAGTTTACTTTGCCGGACCGCAGAACCGCCTCGACAGCTTTGATGGTATTCTCGTCAAACTGCGGCCAGCCCTGCAGTTTATTGGTCACGGCCCTGGGACCGCCGTTGATTGCCAGTTGGTTGCTCATATCAAGGTGCGTCTATTCATGCCGCTGTTTTCAGCGCCCCCCTATCGCACCCGGACAGACACCCATCGTCAAGGGCGAAGTTGGCCTCGCCGCTCCGCCGGATGACGGGCTGTCCGGGGTCTCCCACCTGCGGTCGCTCTTGCGCGCAGGTACTGGGGCCGCGCGGCCTCAGGCTGTCCAAGCATGGAAATCCATGGTCGGCAGTGAAATCTGTTCTGGCCGTGGCGGGGGCGTCGGTTGCCAATCCAAGGCGCAATCCACGATCTGCCGCATCCGCCGGAACCACCACTGCGCGTTGCGGACCGTTCGGCTGGGAGTGGCGGACGGTGCCAGGCAGGCGTGCCGGTTCTCGAAGCTCAGCTCTAATTGCGCATTTGTCATAAGCATGCTTTCAGTTCTTTTTCGCCCAGCTTAGAACTGTGGGTAGGACAAATTCCGTCGGCTCCGTATAAGTACGGATAAGATATATTGAGGCGGGAAACACCGCAGCCGACCAGCCGGTTTGGCTCACGGCTGCCCCGCCGTCCTCCCCCCGTCCCACTACCGGAGAACCTCTAACTTGAAGTTAGAGGTTCTCCGGTAGT
>CAZHEW010000216.1:0-6192 GCA_964531815.1 uncultured Verrucomicrobiota bacterium | reverse complement strand
CTTGGTAAGGACGAGGTCATCAGTTCAATCCTGATCATGGGCTCCAGCCTTGCGCCACAGTGCGCGGGCCAGTAGCAGAATATTGTATTAACGAGTAAAGTTTATATTGTCAGGACGATCGGCGTAATAACTAGAAAAACAGAGTCAACAACATCATCAGGAGACAACAATGGCCAAAGAGCAATTTCAACGAACGAAACCGCACGTCAACGTCGGGACAATCGGGCACATTGACCACGGCAAGTCCACGTTAACTGCTGCGATTGTACAAACTCAGTCCAAGAAAGGGCTGGCTTCCCCGATCTCTTATGCGGATATCACCAAGGGAGGCACGGTACGCGACGAAACCAAGACGGTGACGATTGCCGTATCGCACGTTGAATACCAGAGCGACCAGCGGCATTACGCGCACATTGATTGCCCGGGTCACGCGGATTTCATCAAGAATATGATCACCGGCGCGGCGCAGATGGACGGCGCGATCCTGGTGGTGGACGCCGCGGAAGGTCCGATGCCCCAGACCAAGGAGCACGTCCTGTTGGCACGCCAGGTGGGCGTTCCCGCGATTGTTGTCTATCTGAACAAGGTTGACCTGGTGGACGACCCCGAATTGCTGGAACTGGTGGAGATGGAGGTGCGCGATCTGCTCACCAAGTATGAATTCCCCGGGGAAAAGACCCCGGTGGTGCGTGGCAGTTCCAAGAAGGCGCTGGCGGGTGACCCCGAGGGCGAGAAGTCCATCCAGGCCCTGATGGAGGCGATTGATGCCTTCATTCCGCTGCCGACCCGGGAAGTGGATAAGCCATTCCTGATGTGCATTGAAGACGTGTTCAACATTGAAGGCCGCGGCACCGTCGTGACCGGCCGTGTGGAACGCGGTCAGCTTAAGCGCATGGACGATGTTGCAATCGTCGGGCTGAAAGAGACCCGCAAGACCGTAGCGACGGACATTGAGATGTTCCGCAAGCTGCTGGATTCTGCGAATGCCGGCGACAATGTCGGTGTGCTGCTGCGCGGCACCAAGAAGGATGAGGTCGAGCGCGGAATGGTGTTGGCCAAGCCCGGGACGATCACGCCGCACACACATTTCAAGGCGGAGGTGTATGTGCTGTCCAAGGAAGAAGGCGGCCGGCACACGCCGTTCTTCACCAACTATCGCCCGCAGTTCTACTTCCGGACGACGGACGTGACCGGCACGGTGACGCTGCCGCAGGGGGTGGAAATGGTAATGCCGGGGGACAATGTGTCCGTCGAGGTAAAAGTGATCGCTCCAGTGGCGATGGAGAAACTTCAACGGTTTGCGATTCGCGAGGGTGGCCGGACCATTGGGGCGGGACGGGTGACCGAGGTGATCGAATAGCCGGGCCTGCGAGAATGTTGGGAAGGCGGGGGCGTTGTCCTCGCCCCCTTGTTTGTCTGGTGAAACGAAAGCAACACTTGATGGCCGTAGGGCGGTAGCTCAATTGGTAGAGTAGCGGTCTCCAAAACCGTCGGTTGGGGGTTCGAGTCCCTCCCGCCCTGCCAAGTGGTTGAACCGGAGAGGTGGCAGAGTGGTCTATCGCGGCGGTCTTGAAAACCGCTTCGGCTTAACGGCCGACGGGGGTTCGAATCCCTCCCTCTCCGCCAGGAAATGATGAGATTTTGACTAACATTGTATGACAACACTGCTGATTTGGGCTGCGATCATCGGGGCATTATTCGCCTACTGCTGGCGGAAGGGCTACTTATTGCAGTTGACCAACTATGTACAGCAGACGCGTGAGGAGTTGCGCAAGTGCACTTGGCCAACCTGGGAGGAACTCAAGGGCTCAACGGTGGTCATAACCATTTCCATCCTGCTGCTGGGCGTGTTCGTCGTCTTGGTGGATCAGGTGTTCTTCCGGTTGTTCATGTTCTTCAAGCTCTGAGATCATGCAAAGCCAGTGGTTTGTGATTCATACGCTTTCCGGCCAGGAGCAGAAGGTTAAGGAGAGCATTGAGAAGCGCATCAAGGCTGAGGAAATGGGCGACTACATCAAAGAGGTCCTCGTGCCGATGGAGAAGGTGGTGGAGGTGCGGAATCAGAAGAAGACGGTTTCGACCCGCAAGCTCTGGCCGGGCTATGTGTTTGTTGACATGGTGCTGCTCGATGAAAACAAGCAGATTGTCGAGAAGCCGTGGTATTTTATTCAGGAGACTCAGGGTGTTATCGGGTTCGTAGGTGGCGAGCCGCCGACCCCTACGCCGGCGGAGGAAGTCGAGGCCATCAAGAAACAGATTTCCGCCTCCGAAGAGCATGAGAAACCGAAGGTCAGCTTTGAGGTCGGCGAGACGGTTAAGATCAACAACGGGCCGTTCCTGAATTTCAGTGGCTTGATCGAGGAAATCGAGCCGGAGCGGGGCAAGCTGAAAGTGACCGTTAACATTTTTGGGCGTAACACGCCCGTCGAGTTGGAGTACTGGCAGGTGGAGAAGGGGTGATGCCCGAATGGAGTGCGGAGGCAGCGAGCCGCAAGCTCGCGCGACGCAGATCCGAGACTCCCGCGAGCCCATTTTGAGATTATGGCAAAGAAGATTACCGGAATAATTAAGTTGCAGATTCCTGCCGGACAGGCCAATCCCGCGCCGCCGGTCGGCCCGGCGCTGGGGCAGCACGGCGTCAACATCATGGGGTTCTGCAAAGAATACAATGCCAAGACCAAGGACCAGGCCGGCACGATCATTCCTGTGGTCATTACGGTGTATCAGGACAAGTCTTTTACGTTCATCACCAAGTCGCCGCCTGCTTCTGTGCTGCTCAAGAAGGCCGCCGGCATCACCGCCGGTTCCAAGGAGCCGAACAAGGAGAAGGTTGGCAAGGTGACGCGCAAGCAAGTCTTGGACATCGTAAAGCTCAAGATGAAGGATATGAACGCTACTTCCGAAGAAGCGGCGTTTCGCGTCGTGGCCGGCACGGCCCGCAGTATGGGAATCGAAGTCGTCGGCTGATGAATTACGTCAAAACCTGTTAGATAGAGCTAACCGCGGGAGAGCCAACGCTCGTCTGCACCGCAACCAAACCAAATGCCAAGCAAGCGATATAAAAAAGCACTCGAACTGGTGGACGCCAAGAAGGCCTACCCACTGAAAGCCGCCGTTGAAATCCTAACCAAGTTTCCGAAGGCGAAGTTCAACGAGACGGTTGATCTAGCATTCCGTCTGGGGGTTGACCCCAAGCAATCTGACCAGATGGTTCGCGGCACGGTGCCGCTGCCGCACGGCAGCGGCAAGACCGTTCGCGTGCTGGTTTTCGCCAAGAGCGGCCCGGCGGCAGAGGCCGCCAAGAGTGCCGGTGCCGAATACGTGGGCTTCGAGGACATGATCAAGAAGTGTCAGGAAGGCTGGGCTGACTTTGACGTAGCCGTGGCCACGCCCGAAGCCATGGGCGAAGTGCGCAAGTTGGGCAAGGTACTAGGGCCTCGAGGACTTATGCCCAATCCAAAGACCGGCACGGTGACGGATGACACGGCACGCGCGGTGAAAGAGGTCAAGGCTGGACGCGTGGAATTCAAGGTTGATAAGGCGGGCAATATCCATGTGCCGGTTGGGAAACTCGCGTTCACGGCTGTCCAGATCGAAGAGAATGCGCACGCGGTCATTGATGCAATTGCCAAAGCCCGGCCGCATAGCGTCAAAGGCACTTACATTATATCCTGCACGCTCTCGGGCACAATGAGTCCTCCGGTGCGAGTGGACCTGAAGGAATTCACGGTTTGAGCGTTTTCATTGCCCAAGCATCTTAACGAGTTCAATAGAATATGCGTCCCGAAAAGCAAAACCTGACGAAAGAGTATCTGGCGCGCTTGAATGCCTCGCCGTTCTTCATCGTCGTCAATTACAAGGGCCTCAAGGTTGCCCACTTGACCGAACTCCGCAAACGTCTGCATAAGGCTGGCGCGGAAATCCACGTGGTGAAGAACTCTGTGTTCCGCATCGCCGCCAAGGAAGCTGGTGTGGGCGATTTGAACGGCAGCCTGGGGGGGCAACTGGCGGTCGTTACCGGGCAGCGCGACATTTCGACCGCGGCTAAGGTTGTCAAGACCTTTGGCACCGAACTAAACCGCTTGAAGGTGCAATTCGGCTACCTCAACAACCAGCGGCTTGACCAGCCGGAGATCATGATGCTGGCGGATTTGCCCTCACTGGAAGTGCTGCGCGCCAACTTGCTCGCCCTGTTTAACGCCCCGGCCACCACGTTGGCTCGGCTCCTGAATACGCCTGCGGCGCAGATGGCGCGGGTGCTGCAAGCCCATGCCGACCAGCAGACGAAAGCCGCCAATTCAGCAGCGAACTGATGACAAACAGATTTCACTCCCCGAGTAAAGCCATTGGGGAGTGGGAATAGACAAGAACAACGTAAATCGTCGGTCTCCAAACAGTGAGCTTAATTCACTCGCGAGCGTGGGTGACGACGAAACGAAATGAAAGGCAACCATGGCTCTAGACAAAGCAAAGATCGTAGAAGAACTGAGTAATGCAACGGTGATTGAGATCGCCGAGCTGGTGAAGGACCTTGAAACTAAATGGGGCGTTTCCGCCGCCGCGCCAGTCGCGGTCGCCGCGGCAGCTCCGGGAGCCTCTGCGCCCGCCGCCGAGGCCAAGACGCAGTTTGACGTCATTCTGGCTGCAGTGCCGGCTGACAAGAAGATCGCTGTGATCAAGGCGGTGCGCGAGGTCAAGGCTGGCCTCGGGTTGGCAGAAGCCAAGGCCTTGGTCGAGGGCGCGCCCAAGCCGGTGCTGGAAGGCGGTAGCAAGGCTGAGGCCGACGCCGCCAAAAAGAAACTGGAAGATGCGGGTGCCAAGGTCGAGTTGAAGTAACCGGCCGTTTCTTTGGGGGTGGCGGTTCACCGCCGCCGCCCCCGATTTGCCTCTGGCAGAACAACGAAAGTCTTAGATTAGCAGACAGACCATCAGCGATGCCGCCTCGGGCGGTGTGAATTTCGGCAAGCTCGCGCTTGAACGCCGCGTTCTTGCCTTGTGTCATTTAGCAGTAACCAACGGTTTGGCGCTCCCGCCAGCCACTTATTAAAGGGCCCAATGTCAACGCGAGCAAGTCAACGAATCAACTTCGGTAAGATCAAAGAAATAGTCGCTCCGCCCAACCTGATCGAATTGCAGACCAATTCGTACAGGGATTTTCTCCAGGCCGAGGTCGCTCCCTCGAAACGGGAGAACCTGGGGCTGCAGGCCGTCTTCACGGAGGTCTTTCCCATCGAGAGTTACGATGGAAAGTGCGTCCTGGATTTCCATTCCTACGAAATTGGAGACCCGAAAGTCGACTGGCTGGAATGCTTGCGGGAGGGCTTGACCTATGGCGCGCCTCTTTACGTCACCTTCCTGCTCAAAGAGGAAAGGACCGTCAAAGAGGAGAAGGTGTTTATGGGTGAACTGCCCTTGATGACACCTCAGGGCACCTTCGTGATCAACGGAGCCGAGCGCGTTATTGTCAGCCAATTGCATCGCTCCCCTGGCCTGGCATTTGAGGCGGTTCAGCACCCCAACGGCAGGATCCTTCATTCCTTCCGCATCATTCCAGACCGCGGCTCATGGTATGAAGCTCAGTTCGATACCAGCGACCTGCTTTACGTATACCTGGATCGAAAAAAGCGCCGCCGGAAGTTCCTGACAACCACCCTGTTCCGTGCACTTGCCTTCTTGGATAGCGAAGCCAAGAGCAAAGACAACCAGGACAAGCACCGGGGCACGGACGAGGAAATACTCAAGCTGTTTTACGAGATCGAGGAGTTAAGCGTCAAAGAGGCAGAAAAGCGTGACGACCTGCCCAACAAAGTACTGGTTGAGGACGCAGTAGACCAGGCAAAAGGGCTGGTGGTGGCGCGCGCTTTTGAGCCGTTGTCCAAAGCAGTAGTCAGGCAGATCGCCGAACTGGGTGGAACCAAAATCAGGGTTGTGGATACGACTCTAGATGACGGGATCATCATCAAGTGCATGAAAAAGGATCCTGCCAAGAATGAGGAGGAGGGGCTCAAGGATATTTATCGGCGTCTGCGTCCAGGCGATCCCCCTACCACAGCTAATGCCCGTGCTTTGATCAAACGCTTGTTCTTTGATCCGAAGCGCTATGATTTAGGCCGCGTTGGCCGTTACAAGATCAACCAGAAGCTCGGCATAAAGGGCGGAGACTCGCGCATACTCACTAAGACTGATCTTGTT
>CAZHEW010000215.1:0-6226 GCA_964531815.1 uncultured Verrucomicrobiota bacterium | reverse complement strand
GTGTTGCCGAGGTGCCGTCACGGTGTGAGGTCGGTGTGGTTCCCATGTGGGGCGCCCCACATGGGAACCACACGCCCCCCCCCTCGGTCCCGACGCCAGCACAAGCCCCGTCGGGAACCCATCCGCGCCCTTCCGCCCCGCACTTGAGCAACCGCGTGCCGGCACGGCACTTCCGCACCTTCTCTGCCCCCGTGCCTCACCCTCTCGCCAGGGGCCTGCCCCCGTCCCACTACCGGAGAACCTCTAACTTGAAGTTAGAGGTTCTCCGGTAGTGGGAACGGGGCGGTAAGCATTTCGGATGGTCCGCAGCCGTCCGCACGGATTGCCGGCAGTCAAGCGACTGTCGGAGCCGCAGCTTCTTGTGCTTCGGCTCAAGTTGCGGCCAGGCATTGCTTATGGCGATTGGGCGCCTCATTGGGCCGGACGCAAGTCCAGTGCCTTCAATTGAACGGTGCGGCGGCCGTTGTATTCGTTGATTGTGGGGGCAAAAGCGAGGTCGAAGCGAGCGGTGGGCAGGGATTGAGAAGCCGCATTCCACCAAATGACTTCCTGGCTGGTGGTGCCGTCGGTGACCCACAATTTGAGGTGCTGCTTCTCGGAGCCGATGCGTTGCGGCGGGCGTTGCTGGGTGAGGTTGCGGGCGAAAACCTGGACGGGGGGATTGTCCTGACCTGTTGGGCGCAACTGGTCGAGCGCTGCCAGGAATTCCAGGGTCAGGTCTCCGAGGCGCACCTCCGCATCGAGGCGGAGCAGGGGCTGGAGGTCTTCGAGCTTGAGGGCGCGCTGGGCGTGCTGGTTGAGACGGGCACGGAAGGCGTCGAGGTTGACGGGCGAGAGACTGACTCCAGCCGCCATAGCATGACCGCCCTGGCGAAGCAGAAGATCGGCGCATTCGCGCAGTGCGGCGGCCAGGTCGAAGCCCGGGATGCTGCGGCCCGAGCCCCGGTATGCTGCTCCGTCGCCGCCCAGAATGATCGTCGGGCGATAGAACTGTTGGAGCACACGGGTGGCAACGATGCCCACAACGCCGATGTGCCAGGACGGGTTTCCCTCGACGATGACATAATCTGTCCGCGGATTGAACCTGGCCCGCACGGCGGCTATGGCATCCTCGGCGATGCCGCGCTCAATCTTCTGGCGCTCGCGGTTACGGGCGTCGAGCGTCTGGGCGAGAAGCAATGCCTCGGCTGGGTCACACGCCAGCAACAGGCGCAGGGACTCTTCCGCCGTCTCCAGGCGACCGGCGGCGTTGAGTCGAGGGGCGATCTGGAAGGCGACCTCGTGGGTGCCAAGCAGGGCAGGGGATTGAGCGATTTGTTTCAGGGCCGCCAAGCCGGGACGCTGCGTTGCGTTCAGGCGCTCCAAACCGACGGACGCGAGAATGCGGTTTTCGCCCGTCAATGGAACCATGTCAGCGATAGTGCCCAACGCGACAAGGTCCAGCAACGGGCGCAGGTCGAAGTCGGCCGCGCCGGGGATACCGGTTTCGCGTGCCCGCTTGAGCAGCGCATGGGCGAGTTTGAAGGCGAGCCCAACTGAACAGAGTTCCTCGAAGGGCGCCGACGAGTTAGCGGCGTTGCCGGAGCTGCATGAAGCCGCGAGGCGAGGGTTGACCAGAGCGGTGGCAGGCGGCGTGGGCGAGGAAACCTGGTGGTGGTCCAGAACGATCACGTCCACACCGCGCTGGCGGAGCGAGGCAATGGGAGCGACCGCTGTCGAACCACAGTCCACGGCAAGCAGGAGGGTCGTGGGTAATTGGGCCAGGCAATTCTCCACGGATCCCTGGCTTAGGCCATACCCCTCATCCAGGCGATGCGGGAGATAACACTGGGTTCGCCAGCCAAGCGGGCGAAGCACATCGAGCAACAAAGCGCTGGAGGTAACGCCGTCCACATCATAATCCCCAAAGATGACGAGCGGTTCGTCGCACTGACGAGCCTGGAGAAGCCGCTCGACGGCGATGCGCATGCTGGGGAGCAGGAACGGATCGGCCAGTTGCCTGAGCCTGGGGTGGAGAAAAGCCGCGGCGGCAGCCGGCTCGGTCAATCCGCGGTTAAGCAGGCATTGAGCAAACAGGGGCGGGAGGCTCAGCGTGTCGGCCAACTGGCCCGCGAGAGCGGGTTGGGGCGGCGCCAGAGACCACCGGAACTTCATTGGTCTGCACGGCGCTGCTTCCGGCGGCCGATGGTGAGGGAGAGGACGATAGAAACAACAATAATCGCTCCAACGACGAGCAGCGAAACTGAGATGGGGACCTTCACCTGGAACCAGTGCGGGTGGCCGCCGTGTGGATCGAGCAGCATCTTGAGGCCGATAAAGACGAGCACCAGGGCCAGGCCGACTTTCAGATAGCGGAAATACTCAAGGGCGCCCGCCAGGACGAAGTAGAGGGAACGCAGCCCAAGAATCGCAAACACATTCGAGGTGAAAACAATGAAGGGTTTGGTGGTTACGGCGAAAATGGCCGGAATGGAATCCAAGGCGAAGATGAGATCCGTCGTTTCCACCATCAGGAGCACGAGGGCCAGCGGGGTTAGCGCCCTGCGGCCTTTCCAGATGGTAAAAAACCTCTGTCCGTCCAGGTGCGGCGCCACCGGATAAAGCTTGCGCACCCATTTGACGACACGGTTCTTTTCCGGGTGTACCTCGGTCTTGACAAAAAGCATTTTGATGCCGGTAAAGAGGACAAATGCACCCAGCACGTAGAGAATCCAATGCAGCCAGGTGATCAGCGCGACGCCTGCGCCGATCATAATTCCACGCATAACCAGCGCGCCGACAATGCCCCAGAATAACACGCGATGCTGGTATTGGCCTGGGATCTGGAAATAGGCGAAGATGAGAGCTATGACAAAGACGTTGTCCATCGAGAGCGACAGCTCGATGAGATAACCGGTCAGAAACTCCAAGGCCTCTTCCTTGCCGCGGAGGGGTTTAAGGGCCAGTGCGAAGAGCATCGCCAGGGAAAACCAGGCGGACGTCCAACTCAGCGCCTCCCGGAATTTGACCACATGGGCTTTGCGATGAAACAGGCCGAGGTCGAGGGCCAGGAAGATCAATACGCAGCCGATGAAACCACCCCAGTGCCAGTACGTGATGTCCATCAGGCCAAACATAGGGTTAATCCCGGCACCCGAATCGCGAAGGCCGCAGATCCAAGTGCAGTCGCCGACCGGGAGTGGGGGCGATATGGAGAGCGGAGCAGCAGATCAAGAACAACGGACAGCTTCCCCGCCGGATTCGGGAACAGAAGAAGGAATCCCCTGCTGATCCGTTCATGAATACAAGCCGCTACTTCAGCGCCGCCGCCGTCGCGTTCTGCATGGCCACTTGCGCTCCCGCGCCGATATGCGGCCGCTGGCCCTTGTGCCACCAGAGGACGATGGCGCTGGCGATGTAGATACTGGAGTAGGTGCCGACGAGAATGCCAATGAGGAACGCAAAGGCGAAGTCGTTGATGGCGCCGCCACCAAAAATATAGAGCGAGAGGGTTGACAGGAAAACAGTGCCGGACGTGATGATCGTGCGGCTGAGGGTTTGGTTGAGCGCCTTGTTCATCACTTCGCGGAAGGAACCTCTAATACCCAATTTGAGGTCTTCGCGGATGCGGTCAAAGATGACGATGGTATCGTTGATGGAGAAGCCGATGATGGTCAGGACGGCTGCGAGCGTGGCGGAGTTAAACTCGCGACCGGAGAGCGAGTAAATGCCCAGGGTCATAAGCACGTCATGGATTAACGAGATCACGGCGCCAACGGCAAACGAGAACTCGTAGCGCAGCGCAACGTAGATCAGAATGCCGAACAAGGAGAGCAGCAGGGCAATAGCCGCTGACTTCTGAATTTCCTTCCCGATCGTTGCGCCGATTCGGTCTTGGCCCAACACACGGAACTTGGCGGAGGGCATCTCTGCCAAGGTGGATTTGACTTGCTCGGCTGTCCCGGGGGAGGAGTCCACGCGCAGGGTTTCGCGCCGAGTGGTTACATCCTTCTGAAACTGGATGCGCGGGTCCTTGATACCGGCTTTGGCAAGGGCGGTTCGCACGGCGGCTTCCCCGGGCTTCTGCTCGAAGGCCATCAGGACAGTATCACCACCGCGGAACTCCGTTCCGAAGGAGGCCTTTCCCCGCCGGACTGTGTAGATCATCCCAATCACAATGACAATCCATGTGATCGTGAAGGCGTAGGGGGCCAGCTTCATGAAGTCGAGCTTTTCGGCGCGGACAAGATGAAGCATGGGCAGCGACTTGATCCAGCCACGATCCACGAGGAAGTCGAAGATCAATCGGGTGACGATCAGCGCGGTGAACATGCTGGCCAGAATACCGATTGAAAGGGTAACGCCGAAACCCTTGATAGGGCCGGTGCCCATGTAGATCAGAATCACTGACGAGATGAGGGTCGTCAGGTTCGAGTCAAAGATGGTGCCGAAGGCGCGAGAGTAGCCGGCCGCGATAGCTCCGCGCAAGGACTTGCCTTTGGCGCTCTCCTCGCGGATGCGTTCGTAAATGAGCACGTTCGCGTCCACGGCCATGCCGATGACCAGCACGATACCCGCTATGCCCGGCAAAGTGAGAGTAGTGCCGATGGAGCACATGACGCCAAGGAGAATGATGACGTTGGCGATGAGAGCAACGTTCGCCACGACGCCGGCCGTGAAGTAGTAGATGATCATGAATACAGCCACCGCCAGCGTGCCGTAGATGGCTGCGCTGATGCCGCTGCGAATCGAGTCTTTGCCTAGCGTGGGATCCACCTCGCGGGATTCGTCAATGCGCAGCGGCGCCCGGAGCGGATTCTCCAACACGTTGGCCAGTTCAAAGGCCTCGCGGTTGTCGAATTGGCCGGTGATCTGGCCGCTGCCGGTTTCGATGGGACTTTGAATGACCGGCGCGGAATACAGTTCCTTGTCCAGGATGATGGCGAGCCGCTGGCCGACGTTCTCGCGGGTGATTTCGGCGAAGCGTTGTGCCCCCTTGGAATCAAGGGTGAAGTGAATTTCCGGCTCGCCCAGGTTTCCGCGCACCACCATGGCGCTCTTGAGCCCGCTGCCATCCATCTCCGCGCGTTTCCTGACCTCGACCTCCTCGATCTGCTCGCGCCCGTCGCGCGTGCGTTGCTTGCGCTTGAGGATTTCGTAGCCGGGTTGAACGATCCCCTCTTTAATGTCCTGGTCGCTGGTGGGGCACACCAGGCGGAATTCCAGAAAGGCCGCTCTCTGAATCGCGGCTTTGGCGCTTTCCTGGTCAGCGGCAGACAAACCGGGCAGTTGGACCAGAATGCGGTTATGGCCCTGTGGCTGGATCAAAGGCTCGGCGACGCCGAACTTGTCAACGCGCTTGCGCAGAACTTCGACGGCGTGAGTGAGGGCGGTTTCGGCGTCAGCGGCCTGGGCCAGTTGGTTGGTATCCATGCTGACAAGGAAGGAAGTGCCGCCTTGCAGGTCGAGGCCCAGCCGGATTCGGCCAGCCGCCTGGCGCTGCAAGCGGTTGAGGATGTAGGTGGTGGGGTGCAGTTGCTCCTTGGCCCCGAACGACGGAAAGTAACGGGTGATGTCGTTGGTTCCAATGGCCTTGAGCAGGTTCTCGTAGGGCTTTTCCGGCATGGCTTTTTGCAGGGCCAGCGCGTTGGTGAAGATGGCAGTGAAGGCGGGATCACGGGCCACCGCCTTCTCGCGGAAGTACTGCACCAGGTCGCGCCCCTTGGGCGGATAAAGCTCATAGAGCGACCACAGGACAACGAGAACGACAAGCACGACTCGCCAGAAGTTATTTCGGTTCATGAGAGCAGATTAGGATTCGTGGGATTCGCCGCCACGCTCGGTGATTTCCGCAACGGCGGACTTGGTAATCTCAAACTTGGCATCCGCAGAGCGGATGGACAGGGTCTTTTCCTTGACGGTGACGACGACGGCCACGATGCCGCTGCTGGTAACAATCTTGTCGCCGGGGCGGATGGCTTTGAGCAGCGCCGCGTGGTCCTTGGCCTTCTTCTGCTGCGGCCGGATGAGCACGAAGTAGAACACGACGACCAGCAGGGCCAGCGGCACCATATTGACCCACGCCGGCGGCGCCGACTGCCCCGGTTGCTGCGCGGGTGGTGCCAGCGCCAGAAGGCCGCGAGGACTAAATAGACTCATATATAGTGAAATAAAGCGCTTAATCTAAAGATGGTGGTGGTTTTGGCAAGCTTAAGAATGAGCAAGTTTCAGAATTCACTTTGCGTTG
>CAZHEW010000214.1:0-6262 GCA_964531815.1 uncultured Verrucomicrobiota bacterium | reverse complement strand
CGCGGGCCGCCCTTGCCCCAGCCGTAGTCGGCGATTTCGTTCTGCGGCAGGCGGCGGCCGGTGTGGTCGCGGTCGTCGGCCACCTGGTGATAGAGTTGGCCGGGTGCCGGATGCAGCTTGAGCATCCACTCCAGCCCCCAGCGCGCCTCGTCGAGCACGTCCGGGAGGCCGTTCGCAAAGGGCTGGCCCAGAGCGTTGACCTTGTCCGCGAACTGTTTTCGGTCTCCGGCCAGTTCATAGGCGAGCAGCATCTGGGCGGTGGCATTGCCCGAGGTGAGGAGATACTTCAGCAAATCAGCCGCGTCGTGCCAGCCGCCGCTGGCGTCGAGATGCGTGCCGTTGGTGAGCGGTCCGTAGGCCGTGCGGCCATCAAACGGGTGGCACACCGCATCCAACCAGGGGTTGTAACCGCAGCGCTGCTGGCGCATGAACTCGAGCAGTTGATCGGGCAGCTCGCGGTAGGCCGCATCGCTGATGGTGAAAGGCAGCGATTGGCCCTCACCAAGGCGCAGCACATAGCGGCCCGGCGTTTTGAAGGACGAAAAGTCCAGTTCCGCGTGGTGCTCGAACTGGCCCCAGGTCACGCCGGCGAGAGGCCTGGTCTTGCCCTCGAACAGGACCTTGCCGGTGTCCGCCGCCGCCACTGCGAATGAGTCCGGCAGAGGCCCTTTGGCGAAGGCAATGGCGAGCTTCGCATCCTGCGCCCGGTAGCCAACCTGGCTGGCGCGGATGAAAAGCGCGCCGGCCTGGGCGCTCGCAAGGCCAGCCAGGAGAATCAGCAGGAGGGCATAGGGCTTTTTCATACGATTCGGGAGTGCTGCAGGATTAGTCTTACTCGATTTCGGCAGCGGCGCGCCGCTGTGATGGCCTCATGTTCCAGGTCGCGACGATTCATGTTTGGGAAGGAGCCACTGTCGGCGCCTGCCCGCCAAGTGAAGCCAACGCCTGCAAGACCGGCTGGCAAGGGCGGGCGGTATCAGTGGTGAACTGGCGGAGCAGAGGCAGCGCTTCTTTCCAGCAGGCAGCCAGCGGCGGCAGCAACGCATCGGCAAGCGAGGCGGGTTGCGGGAAACGTTGCTCGCCCGCCAGAGCACAGCTCAAGGGCAGCATTCCTTCCAGCAGTGCCTCACGCGCCTCCTCGCATAAACCGGCATCGCAGAGAACGCGGGCCATCTTCAGCTTGCGGGCGGCCCGCTCACGGTGGCCTGCGATCTTCTCCAATTCAGCGGGGGAAAGCGGGGGCGGCGCGGCTTCGGCGGATTCAACGGACCAGAGGGGGCGGCTGGCTCGTGAAGTCCTGGTCAGCAAGCCGGCGTCAATGAGCCGTTGCAGCGCCTCGTCGGTCGCACGGTCAATGACTTCCAGGCGGACAGGAGCGAGTGGGTCCCAACGGCCTGGGCCAAAGTATTCCTCGTGCAGGGAGCTAAGCTGCTCGCGGCAAAGCGCGGCATCCCGCTCGACCACGACGTAAAGCACCGAATGCGGGGCATCCTGCGGATAGCGCTCCTCGCAGCGGAGCAACGCGCCGTTGATCCGCTGGCGCGCTTTGGCGGCAAAGCCCTGTGCGCGGTCGGCAGGGAGCGGCGGTTTCGCCTCGCGCGCCTCGGGCCTTGGGCCCTCGACGGGCTGGACGACGAGTTGCTGGAGCTTGGCCAAGAAGGCTTGTCGGCCCGTCTGGAGCTTGATTTCCTTAAGGTTGCCCCGGCGATCGAGCACACCGTCGGCAAGGGCCTGCTTGTTGGAGAGCGTGCCCAACATGCGGTGCTCGATGGTCCTCTCGGACACGAGGTTGATGACCGTGACAGCGCGGGTCTGATGCTTGCGCCAGGCGCGGGCAATGCGCTGCTCCAGCTTAGCAGGGTTCCAGGGCAGGTCGCAGTTGATGACCACGCTGGCGTTCTGGAGGTTCAAGCCCGCCGCGCCTGAATCGGTGCTAAGGAACACGCGGCAGAGCGGGTCGGACTTAAAGGTGTTGATCTCGGCGCGGCGACGCTTCTGGGGAACGGCGCCGGTGTGCCAGGCGAACCCCAGCTTGAGCCTGTCGCACAACCCGCGCGTCAGTTCGAGCATCCGCTCCCACTCGGAAAAGACGATGGCCTTCACATCGGCGTTGTCGCGGCATTCCTCGAGGATATTCTCCAGTTCGGTCAGTTTGGGGCAGGCGCGCTGGTCCGGATTCAAGATGTAATTGGTGTCGCAAACCATCCTCATCATGTTGAGGTGGCGCAGCAACTTATCCTGCTCCTGTTGGCTCAGTGGGCGGCGTTTGGCGATGCTGGCGAGCCTGGCGACGACGCTCTCGTGGGTGTCGTATTCACCCTGTTGCTCGTCGCTGAGCGGGACGAAGTGGTTGCGGTCGGTGCGCTCCGGCAATTCAGTCTCCACGTCGGCCTTGCGGCGGCGAAGCATGTGGGGCTTGATGCGTTCGTGGAGCTTGTCGAGGTTGCGATAGCCGGAGGGGCGGCCCCGGTCGTCCAGGGCATAGAACTCGCGGTTGAAACGGAACAGCGGGCCAAGCAGCGTCGGGTGCAGGAAATCCATCAGCGAATACAGCTCGTCAATGCGGTTCTCGATGGGCGTGCCGGTGAGGATGAAGGCATAGCGGCTGCGCAGGCGCTTGACGGCCTGCGTTGTCTTGGCGCTCCAGTTCTTGATGCGCTGCGCTTCGTCCAGCACCACCACGTCCGGACGCAGCCAGCGGTTCACCTCCAGCGAATCGGCCAGCATCTGCTCATAGTTGACGATCGTGAAGAACGGACGCGGGGCAGGCGTCCTGTCTGTCCTTTCAGATGCCGGGGCAGGCGGGACGGCTGCCCCGCGTTCCCCGGCAAGCTCGTAAGCCCTCAGCCGCCGTGTCCGGCTGCCAAACACAAGCTGATACGGCAGCTCGGCAAACCGTTGAATTTGTTCCTCCCATTCGGTCTTGAGTGAGGCTGGCGTGACGACGAGCACGCGCGCGGCCTGCCCGAGCCGGTGCAGCAACGCACAGGCTGCGATGGCCTGTATGGTCTTGCCCAGGCCCATTTCGTCGGCCAGCAACGCGCGCTCGGCAAAGGCAAGGTGCAGCATCCCCTCGCGCTGGTAGGGAAAGAGCGGAACTTTGGTCTCGTGCGCCGGCCATTCGCCGCTTTGCACCTTAAGTTCGTAGTCGCGCCGCAGTTGCTTGCGTTGCTCCGCATGGCGCCGGACTTCGAGCCACGGACCGAGCTCCTGCGACAGGCGCAATTTTGGGGCCGTGCTCTCGTCCAGATTCTTGAGCGCCTCGAGGGCTTCTTCGGGCGGCCCCTTGCGAAGCATGCCATCCTCGCTGAACCAGGCTTTCAAGGCGCGCGGCGTGCCGCCCGCGCTGTTGAGCAGTCGGATCGAGTTGTTGTCCGGGTCGGGCACCACGTCCAGCCGCGGACTCCCGTTCGTGGCCGCCGCCCGGAACAGCCGCTTGAAACGCGCTTCCAAGTACAGCAGCACCGCTTCGACGTGCTTGCACGTGCCGAGCCCGTTGATGCGGAAATCCACGCAGTCGCAGGCGAACTGGCGCCGGCGCACGTCGCGGATTTCCACCGAATAAGTCAGGCCGCTGCCAGACTGGACGCGGAAGTTGGAGAAGATCGGATAGCGCGGGTCGGTATTCGAGACGCGGAATTGCTCCGTCCGGGCGCGCGCGCGGCGGCGGTTGATTTCGTCTTCGTCCGTCGTGCGCCAATTGTGTGGCGAAGGCACGGCGATTTCCGGCGATGCGGGTTTTGGCATTGGGGGATGATGCGCAAGAAGCCGCCGCAGTCAAACGGGAGTTGTTCACGGCTGTTCACAGCCTGTTCACAAGGGCCGCAGCAGGAGCCAAGCGCGCCCGTAGTTTCTGAGCGTGCCCGGCCTCCGTTGCGGCGCCCCGGCCGAATGTCCGATCTTGCGCCAGGTCATACACATGTCTGTGATGGGGCGCCACAATGACCCATTCTCACCGAGCTGCTCATAGGCCTGAGTATCGTTCTTGCGCAAGCACCACTTTCGCCAAGGCCTTGCCATGCTCGTTGAGGGAGGCCGCCGAGGTGTTATTCTTGGCTTTCTGGCAGGCCGGAGCGGCGGGCTGCGCGGTCGGCGGCGGTGAACGGCATTTCACACTACTCGGCGAACGCCCCGTCGAAATCGCTCGGACAATCCAGTTCCAATTCGGCGCTGCGCCCGCCACCGTCCACCGGAAGGGGGGGGCTGGCCTCTTCGCCCACCCTGTGGCTGGGGAATAAGACATATTTGAACAAGTGCGCGTGAAACCAGTCAATAGTCTGACCACCTGCGTTTCGCATTGAGCGGCCGCGGGCACGCTGCGCGATGTCCGGCAGGAGGCGTATTGCTGGCGAGCAGGACAGGCTGGTGGCGGCCGATTCTCCAGGATGAAAAAGTATAAGATTTATTTGACAGTGCTTCGGGTTTTGCAGTAAAAAGTCTGAGTTAGCTGTTGGCATTGTTTAATTTGGGTGAAAAAACACTGAAATAATTCTATGAAACGAATCGTTGCCTCCATTGGTTTGGTTGCCGTTGGTGCCTCTAGCATTCAGGCGGGAGTGATGCCGGGCTTAACGACAGAATCGGGCAAGCCTTGGAGCGTCTCAGCGACGCTCCGCGGATTCTATGATGATAACCCAAGCGGCATCCCCAATAACCGACCTACCCCCGGTTATAAGCGAAGCAATACCGGATTCGAAGTTAGTCCATCCTTTCAGGTCAGTCTCCCGATGGACCAGACCAGCCTGAGCTTCGGGTATGTGTATTCCCTCAAGTATTACGAGCACAAGCTCTGGAACGAGGATGACAACTATGATCAAACCCATGACTTTAACTTCGGTCTCACCCATGCGTTCAGCGAGCGGTACCAACTGAGCATCAGAGACTCCTTTGTAATCGGCCAGGAGCCGGATATACTGAGGTACGGGAATTCCTTCCCCACCTTCCGGCGCGTTTCGGGGGACAACCTTCGTAATTATGGCGAGATAAATTTGCTGACGCAGTTGACTCCGAAATTTGGGGTGGAGGTGGGCTACGCCAATACGTTTTACTCCTACAACGATGACGACCCGATCTATGACGGCTTCGGCACCAACCCTCAAAACCTTGTATGGCCGAGCTATTCCGGCCTGCTGGATCAGTTGGACCACCGGGCGCACATCGAGGGCCGATATCAGATTATGCCTCAGACGATTGGTGTCCTGGGCTACCAATTCAGGCAGACAGATTACATCGGAGACCAGGTGATTGGGTATGATGTTTCCAGAAGTGCCGCCATAAAGAGCAAGATGCGGAATGCCCGGTCACATTATGCTTACGCTGGGCTCACACATAATTTCCGGCCGGATCTGACCGGCGCGTTCCAGGTTGGAGCCCGCTACACCGAGTACTATAACAATCCCGCCGGTCAGGACGACTGGAGTCCCTACGCAACCGCAAGCCTGCAATACACCTATCTGCCGGAAAGCTATTTGCGGTTTGGGGCTACTTACGATTACAGTTCGACCTACACGTGGAGTCCGGTCGAGGCTGACGACATCACGCTGAATGGGCAGACTTTCGATGTGTTTGTGGCGGTGCAGCACCGGATCACGCCGAAGCTCTACGGCAATGTCAACGCGGAGTTTGTCAATGTCACCTATTACGGGGGGACATATGACAATCGAGACTCTCAGTATTACCTGGTTGGCCTGAATCTGCAGTATCGGTTCACTCCGAACTTCTCCGCGGAAATAGGCTACAATTACGACCTTTCAGACAACGAGTACTCCGGCGACATATTCGGTACAACGAAATACCATTATGACAGGAACCGGGTTTACGTTGGGGTGACAGCCAGCTACTAGACCAAGTTTGACTCAATGACAGGGGGCTAGGCTGTCACAACTGGCCCCCTTATTTTTTAACATATGGACCCATTGAAAGTTGCTCCGCCGCAGGAAACCAAGCTGCATTTCCTGGACTATTGGCGGATCATCCGCATTCGCAAGACTGTTATTCTGGCTGTGTTCCTGCTGGTCGTGATCACAGCCACACTGGTCACCTTCATTTTGCCGGAATCCTTCTCGAGCACCACGCGGATCAAGATCGAGCGCGACCACTCGGACATTAGCGGCATGGCAGACCCGGGAAGAATGACTGGCTATGACCCCTACTTCATCCAGACCGAGTTTGAGCTGATCCAATCTCAACTCATCCTCGGCAAGGTGGTTGAAGACCTCGATCTGAACACGGAATGGGGGAAGAAGTACGCCAGCAACGAACG
>CAZHEW010000213.1:2047-6281 GCA_964531815.1 uncultured Verrucomicrobiota bacterium | reverse complement strand
GGAGGCAGGACGGAGGTATCCGCGGGAGGGGAGCCATCAGCCGCGGAGCGGCTGGCCCATAATTGCTGCGGCGGCTGCGGTGCCGCTCACGGCCGACGGGCCAGCGAGGCAGCCCATTTGACGGTTTCGCGGAGGTGGGGGAGTTCGGCGGCGGCGTCGGCGCGGATGCCGGCCTGGAGAGGGATGATGTCGTTCAGGACGCGGAGGGCGTCTTCGCCCATTTCCTTGCCGGCGAAAAGCTCGGGGGTGGCCGCGGCGAAGTTGAGGCCGAGCTGGATGGCGCGGGCCGGGATAGCAATGCCGATGTCGTAGTTGGTCAGGAGCAGGCGGTGGTCGCGGCGCGTGATGGCGCCGCAGGAGTCGAGGAACCACGTTTTGGAGCCGGTGGAATCCGCGTGGAGGAGTTGGAGGAGCTTCTTTTCGAGGTGCCACAGGCGGAGAAGGCGATCCTCGGCGATGCCCAGGGCGCGGAGGAAGACCACGGTGCGGAGGAAGGCGAGATAGGCCTTGGAATAGCCGGGGCCGCTGGCGACCGGGAGTTCGAACCTGGCCTGGAGCCCTGATAACACCACTGCCGGCCGGTTCAGGGCTTTGGCGATCTCGGCGAGGGTGTGGGTTGTCGTGCTCATGGCCTTTCGCGTATCAAGGATGCGTCCTGAAAGACGGTAACGATGGGGTGACGAGGTCACAAGGACTTACAAAGCGTGGTCGGGGCGCGGGCAACGTGAAAATCTGCTTCGAGGACCGGCTGTTTTGTGGGAGAGTTGCGGCATGGCGAGACGAAGCAAAAATGCGGCTGCGGTGGCGCTGGGAAGGCTGGGCGGATTGAAGGGTGGAAAGGCCAGAGCAAAGAAGATGACGGCGGAACAGCGCCGGGCCGGCGCGCGGAAGGCAGCGCGCGCTTTCTACCTGAGCTTGACTTGGAAGGTGAAGAGGTGGTCCAGGAGCTCGGAGCGGATGAGGTGCCAGGGGTATTCGCCGGTGAACGAGACATCCTGCCAGCCGGTGCGATCAAGCGCTCGCGCGAACGTCTGGCCGCCAGTCACCAATCGCAAGGCGAAGCCCTGGTCCAGCGGAGAGCTGGGGGAAAGCGGCTTGGCATAATGCTCCGCATGGGTGCCGATATGCTGATTGAAGATGTCCCAATGCCATAACCGGCCATCGCCGCCGAGGTAGAGCTGGCCGGCGCACAGGCCACCGACGGGCATTCCGATCTTCTCCAGCTCGGGCGCGCGATAGGTCGTGCGCTGGCCGCGCGCGGTCAACGACTTCACCCAGTCCGGGCTGAGCTTCTTGTCCGCGGGAACGAGTTTGTCGAAGTCGGCCCGCGTGAACGGTCCGGCCATCGCCGGCCAGCGCGCGAAGCCGAGCGCGGCGGCAGCAGCAGCACTCCGGCGAAGGAACTCACGACGATTGACTCCCCCGATCAAGGAGTTCATAGGGGGCCCGACGGGAGTGTGGCAGGAGACGCCGGCGCAAGCGCATTTCTTCATGGCTTCAGCGGAAAGTGTTTACTCAGCCCGAGACCAGGATCGTGTTTGCGTATTGGATCGTGTCTCCGGTTCGAGCGAGGCCGATGGCGCCGGGCACGCGTTCTTTGAACCGCACGTGTGGCTCATAGGTCGTCGGCACGCCCCGGAGGGCTTTAAAACTGAACTGATAGGTGGCATGAATGCTGGCGGACGCGCAACGAAACCGCTACGTCCACGTAACTGCTGGATAACCCAGAGGTCTAGCAATTCTTGAACGCTCGGTATGCCGATGTGCTGAATGAATTCACCGCCCTTGTAGAACTGGAATCCTTATGAACCGGGCACGGAATTGTCTTGCGGCGCCCTTGTGGATGATCGCTACTCCCGCCGCCCCCCCTCCATCGGCTTCGGGCTGTAGCGCACTACCACATTGAGCTGGTCGATGAGAGCAGCGGCGAGATGAGCCTCCTTTGAGAACATGTTTCTGGAGAAAGAATGCGGCTTGGGAAACCGGAAGCCAGAAGCCAGAACTCAAAGGACGGACAATGACATTTCCTATGACAGGGGAGGCTTGAGAAATTATTCGGTCAAAAATGCTTGAACAATCAGGGCGATATGCCATAATGTCCATTTATGCGCCTGGCTAGTATTGAGAACCGTCCGCCTGAAAGCCGGAACGAACGGCCTCCGGCAAAGCCCCTGAACGCGTTGGAAGTCGAGATCATTGATCTCTTCGTCCAGTTCTCCCACATTTTGGGGCAGCCCAAATCGGTCGCTGAGATTTACGGCCTGCTCTTCGCCGCCGCTCACCCGCTCTCGATGGAGGAAATGATGGAGCGCCTGAACATGAGCAAGGGCTCCACCAGCCAAGGACTGCGGTTCTTGCGCAACCTGGGCGCGGTCAAGCCGGTCTATGTGCCTGGCCGGCGGGCGGCCCATTTCGAGGCCGTCGCTCAACTGCGCACGCTCGCTATGCGCTTTTTGCGGGACCAGGTTCTGACCCGCCTCGATAACAGCCTGGACCGCATTGATCACATGGCGGCCCTGGTCGAAAGCCTGCCGCCGGAGGAAAGGGAACAGGTCCACGCCCGGGTGAGCATGCTTCAGAGCTGGCAAAAGAAGACGCGCAAGGTCTTGCCGGTTGTGATGAGGATCCTGGGGGCATAACCCACACATTTCATGCCACAAACGAAACGCCAAGAGACCCAGGCTCGGGCGTGCTGCCTGCTTAGGCCGTTCGGACCGTGTAAGCGGGCAGGATGCCCGCGCTCCGGCCTCGCAGGCATGAAATATCCGGGTTAGGCGGGAGCGCGGTTTCGGGAGTCGGGGCCGTTTTTGGGGCGCGCGCGGGGGAAGACCGCGCAACTGGAAAATCCTGCGATGGCAGGCGCCAGTGACATGATTGAAATGCCGGTCGAAGCGTTGATCGGCGCGACGCAAAGCGCGCTGCGAATTGACGGGGCGGAGCTTTGCCTTGCCGGGGCGGTTGCGTGAAACATGCCGGCGCGCCAATGTCGCATGGCCTCAACTGGCTCGCGGTCACTGCGGGTGCTGGCCCTCATTCCGGACGCATTCGGCAGCCAGGGCGGGATTTCCAAGTTCACCCGAGACCTGCTCGGCGCGTTGTGCGCGCACCCGGCCTGTGCCGAGGTGGTGGCGCTGCCACGGCTTATGCCGGGAGCGCCCGGCACATTGCCGGCCAAGCTGACATGGATCACTGCGGGCCTGGGCGGCAAGTTGCGATTCACCGTCGCCGCTGCAAAATGCGCGCGGCGCAAGCCTGCCGGCCCAATCGCCGGGACTGCCGGCCGGGACTTCCACCCTTCGAATGGCTTTGACCTGCTCATCTGCGGGCACATCAACCTGCTGCCGGCGGCGTTCCTGGCCCGGCGTTTCATGCGGCGCGCCCCCGGCGCCACCGGTGCGGCCTCCTGCCCTTTGGTTCTCACCATGCACGGACTGGAGGTTTGGGAGCCGCACCGGAGCGCGCTGGTGCGAAGCCTGGCGCGCCGGCCGGACGCCTTTGTCTCCGTGAGCGCTTTCACCTGGGATCGCTTTGCCCGCTGGTCGCGCGTTGCCGCGGCCAAACAGTTTGTGCTGCCGAATTGCGTGGAATTGAGCGGGTTTAGTCCGGGCGAGAAGCCGCCGGGGCTGCTCGAGAAGTACGGGCTGGCCGGCAGGACACTAATGATGACCCTGGGGCGTTTGTTGCGGGAACGCCCCAAGGGCATTGACGAAGTGTTGGAAGCGCTGCCGGAACTGGCGCGGGAAGTCCCCCGGCTTGCGTACCTGATTGCCGGAGACGGCCCCGACCGTCCGCGGCTGGGCGCCAAGGCCCGCTCGCTTGGGTTGACTGTGCTCGATTGCGCCGAGCCTCAATCCGCCCCCCTCAACGTTTCGCCGCCCCAGGTCGTCTTTGCGGGCAGGGTTGGCGAGTCAGACAAAGCCGCCCACTACCGGCTGGCGGACGCGTTTGTGATGCCCGGCTACGGCGAGGGATTCGGCATTGTTTACCTGGAAGCCCTGGCGTGCGGCATCCCGGTCCTGGCCAGCACGCTGGACGCGAGCGGCGAAGCCTTGCGCGATGGAACAATGGGTCTGCTCGTGGACCCGCGCAATCGAGACGAGCTGCGCCGCGGCCTGCTGCAGGTGTTGCGGCAGCCCCGCGGCCAGGTGCCGCCCGGCCTGGAGTACTTCTCTTACCCGAACTTTGTGAAGCGCTGCCATGCGATCATCAACCAGTTGTGCTCGGTCCCGCAGTC
>CAZHEW010000213.1:0-1947 GCA_964531815.1 uncultured Verrucomicrobiota bacterium | reverse complement strand
ACTCCTGTGGTCCTGTCGTCCAGTCGTCCTGAAGCCAGCAGTCCCTGCGGTCCGCCATCTTCCATTTCCGATCCTCCATCTCCCCCGCGCAAATGGCGCCGCCGCCTGCGGTCTGTCGTCCTGTGGTCTTGTGGTCTTGCAGTCCTTCTCTTTGTGCTCTTTGTGTTCCGCGCTCCTCTGCTCAACGGCGTGGCCAAAGCCTGGATGATTAACGATCCCCCGGTCAAAGCCGACGCGATTGTCGTCCTGGGCGGGGGGGCCCAGTTCCGCTCGTTCGAGGCCGCCCGGCTTTATCATGCCGGCCTGGCGCCGGCGATTCTGCTGATGAACTCTGAACTCCGCGCCACCGACAGCTTGGGCTTGACCATCCCGGAGGTGGAACTGGTGCGGCGGATTCTGCTCTCGAACGCCGTGCCGGCGGCGGCGATTCAGGTCGCCGGCACCAACCTCACGAGCACGTTTGAAGAGGCGATGGCCGCGCGGCAATGGTCCCTCACATCCCACGCCACCTCCTTGCTGATTCCCACCGGCCCCTTCCATTCCCGCCGCGTGCGCTGGGCGTTTCGCAAGAACCTGGACGACGGGGTCCGGACCACGGTCACCAGCATCCGGCCGGAAGAATGTCAGGGCTGGTGGATGGACGAAAGGGCCCTGCTCGACTTTCAGAACGAGTTGGTAAAATCCGCCCTCTACCGCCTCAAATACTGATTTCAGGATTCCCGCTTTCCGCGTTCAACATGAGGGTTCCGCCCGCTGATTTCTGATCTCTGACTTCTGACCTCTGTTCTCTGATCTTTGACTTCTATGAAATACCTGATTACCGGCGCGGGCGGATTCATCGGCAGCCACGTGGTGGAGCTGCTCCTGAACGCGGGGCATGAAGTGCGGGCGCTGGCGCATTACAACAGCCGCGGCAGTTGGGGCCACCTGGATGGCAGCCCCGCCGCCGCTCACGAGAAGATCGAGGTCCGGCTGGGCGACGTGACCGACTCCTCAATGATGCGGACGCTGGTCGAGGGCTGCGACGCCGTGCTCCACCTGGCTGCGCTCATCGGCATTCCCTATTCGTACCACGCGCCCGCCTCGTATGTGGCGGCGAACGTAAGCGGCACGTTGAATGTCCTGGAAGCCTGTCGCGCGGCTCGCGTGCGGCGGGTGGTCATCACCTCCACCAGCGAGGTTTACGGCACCGCGCGCTACACGCCGATTGATGAAAACCACCCGCTCCAGGGGCAATCGCCTTATTCGGCGAGCAAGATTGCGGCGGACAAGCTGGCCGAAGCCTATTTCTGCAGCTTCGACCTGCCGGTCGTCACGCTGCGCCCCTTCAACACCTTTGGCCCTCGCCAGTCTGCCCGGGCCATCATCCCTACCGTTCTGACGCAGGCGCTCAACGGGGCCGCGGAAATCAAGCTCGGGCACCTGGCCCCGAAGCGGGACCTGACCTTTGTCGAGGATACCGCGCGCGCATTCCTGGCGGCAGCCGAGACGCCCGGTATTGAGGGGGAAGTGATTCACTTCGGCCAGGGCCAGGCCGTGAGCGTGGGAGAACTGGCCCAGCGATGCCTGGACGCCGTCGGCAGCAAGGCGCGGATCATCAGCGTGCCCGAGCGTCAGCGCCCCGAGAAAAGTGAAGTCGGCCTGCTGCTGTGCGACGCCTCCAAGGCGCGCCGGCTGCTCGGGTGGGCCCCGAAGGTCTCGCTCGACGAGGGCCTGCGGCGCACCGCCGATTATCTGCGCCAGAATCTTGGCGATTACCATCACGACCGGTATGTGGTGTGAGGGAAGCACGAGACCACGAGACCACGAGACCACGGGACTACAGGACTGCTGGATTGAAGCCTATGAACAAGACAAAACGCCGCGCAGCCGCCGGCTTGCGCGCCGTCATTCTGGCGGGCGGCAAGGGCGTGCGGCTCCACCCGTTCACCATCAACTTCCCAAAGC
>CAZHEW010000212.1:0-6290 GCA_964531815.1 uncultured Verrucomicrobiota bacterium | reverse complement strand
ACATTGACGCCTGGGCCTCGCAACGCATCCTCGGCATGGAAGGCCGGCCCCTGGCGGAGTATCATCAACAATCTTCGCGCGGCGCCCGGCAAATCGTCTCGCAGGACGCCATCATGCCGGAGATGATTCGGCCCGCGTTCATCGAACCGGCGCTGACGGCCAAAACCAAATCCTCGGTCCTGCGCCAAATGGCGGCCTTGGCCGAAAAGACGGGACGCGTCTGCGATTCGCAGGCGTTGCTGAGCGGCCTGGAGGCGCGCGAGGACCTCTGCCCGACCGGGATCCCGGGCGGCCTGGCCCTGCTCCACTCGCGCAATCCGGAATCGTACCTGTTTGAAGCCGCCTTCGTCGCGCTGGGCCGGACCATTCAGCAAATCCCCTTCGGCTCGCCGGACGGCCGGCCCACCGACCTGTTTTTCCTGATCGGCTGTCCCGACGAGCGGCTGCATTTGCACACCCTGGCGCGCCTCTGTCTCATGGCGCAAAAGACCGATCTGCTCCTCGAACTGCGCCAGGCCGCCGATGCCCACGCCATGTGCGACTGGCTTCTGAGCTGCGAGCAGGCCGTTCTGGCTGACCGGCGGCACGCGCCCGCTTCATCCCATCCTCCGGAGTAGGAAGGCCGGGACGGCAGATCGTGCGGTCTGCGGGTTTCTTCGGGACGAAGCGGCAGAAGGGACTCGCATCTCCGTCCGCCAGGCGACGGCCTCAGGCGACGGAGAGGACCTCGACCAAGTATCGCAACTCCTCCTGAACCTGGGCCGCGTCCCCCACGGTCTGGCCGATCTCGGCCCTAACCAGTTCGCGAAAGCGCTTCCGCAGGCGGTGGATGGCCACCTTGGCGGCGCCTTCCGTCATGCCGAGCCGACGGGCCGCATCGGCCTGGGAAATGAGCTCGACCTCGCCGAGCAGCCAGAGCTTCAGTGTGTCGAACTGCTCGCCCTTGCCAGCCGTGGCGAACTCGTTCGCCAGCGAGTTGATGGCGCGCTCGACGAGGGTTAGCGCCCATTCGCGGTCGAACACGGTGTCGGGCACCTGACCGGCAGGATCGGGGATTTGCAGTTCGGTGGTGGTGTTCGTGCTGACGCCCGCTTCGATGGAGACCAGCACTTGGCCGCCGCCGCGCTTGGCGGCCTGGGCGCGGTCGTATTGGTTTGCGAGGAAATGCTTCACCGCGCCCAGCAGAAACGAGCGGAAGCGCCCGCGGCCCGGCTCCACCGTGTCGAAGCCAGGCCGGGCGAGGATCCGGGCGAAGAATTCCTGGGTCAGGTCGCGCGCGGCGTCCTCATCCCGGTCGGTGTGGCGGATGAACGTCAGCACCGGAGCATAGTAGTATTCGCACAGTTCACTGAGCGCGGCTTGGGCTGCTGGCGAATCCCCCCGCGCACGCAACACGAGGGTCCAGCGGGTCGGCGCGAATCCCGCCGGGCGCTGCGTCGAATCTTCCGATGGGGTGGGCGTACTCACTTGTCGATGGGCCACTCCTTGATGGCTGCGAGCGCTTGCTCCCGCGTCCAGCCCATGCGGAGCCCGATCACGTATTCCTCGCCCTCGACTTCGGATGGGCTGGTCTGAACGGGGGCGTAATTCACCGGCTCCAGGAAGATGCGCAACTCGATGCCGGACAAGCCGGCGGCGGACTCGCCTTGCGGCGTTAAGTAACTGACCAGGCGATAGACCCCCTGATGTCCGGGGCGAATGGCCAGTTGCGCCGGCGGATTCACCAGCCGATACGCCGGCTCCCCAGCCAAGCGCGAGGTGTAACTCTCGTTTTCCCACAGCAGGCTCGCCGTCCATTGTATGTCTGACTGGGGCGAGTCGTTTCCTGGCGCGCCGGCATCGGTGCCATACCGCCGCGTAGCAGCCTGCTTAGCGACCTGCGCGGTCTTGTTGGTTTCGTCTGCCCGCGCGCATGAGAGCGTGAAGTGGCCTTCCATAAAGATATTGCCCATCTTGAAGTAGGAGCTGAAGCCGTAGTGGTCGTCGAGGATGGGAACCCCGTTGGTCCAGCGAACGAACAGAACGCGCGCCAGATGGTTGGGGGGGACGTGGTACTTGAGTTTCCAATGCGGTTCGGCTGGCGCGGATGTCCCCGGCATCGTGTAAAGCACAAAACGACCTTCCGTCTCCGGAGCAGCGGTAATGGTGCCGGTTGCGGGGAGCCTGCTGCCGTTGGTGTCGCCGGAAGGCGAGGAGGCCTTGTGGCTGTAGCTCCACCACCCGGCTATGAGAACCAGCAACACCCCGGCCGCTAATGCCGGGTAGAACAGACTCCCCCAGCGGTCTTCGCGCCCTCGCCCCGCGCCTCCTCCCGCCGGCTCAGGCGCGGGCGGATCATCACTGGTAACGGCATCGAGGTCGCCCCGCTTGAGGGCGCGGTCCGCCTTCATGAAACCCGCGGCGGAAAAGAGCGTCGCTCCCGCCAGCAGCCCGGTGACGATGGCCAGGATTGTCCAAACAGGTTGAGGCACCCGGTAGTGGGTAACCGAGGGCAACACGAACCAGGAGAAGAACCAGACGAGCATGAAGAGAATGTACAGAGGCCACCCCTTTCTACCCCACGCCTTCTGGGCCTTGATGGTCAAGGTATCCGGTTCGGTGCAGCGCGGTGCCGAGCCCGTGCGGGCAATCACCGTCTGCCGCACCCGATCGAACCACCCTCCGACGCAATCGTTGATTCGGCTCTCCGTGTTGGCCCCGGGTTCCACTGGAGTGAAATGCACTGTCTGCAAGTGCCCCTCATGCCGGAAGGTGACGGAGAGGAAGTTGATGCGCGCATACTTCATCACCCAGGGCGTCGTCCACATTTGGAACTGGCCCACGCTGAGGTCCTCGATGTCCTTGAGCGGGATTGTGATGGTCGTGCGCCAGGTGCTGGTGAAGGTGAGGCTTTCCCCCTCCAGCGCCAGCTCGCCCTTGCACGTGAAGATGCGCGCGGCGGCGCTCGGGAAGCAGTCTCGCATCCGGGCCGGGGTGTTGAAGTAACAGGTCGCTCGGGATTCGGAAGCGGCGGGAGCCGACGCGCTTGCGCGGTGACTATTTGGACCCGCCGTGCGATAGGCCGGCATTGCCGTGGTGTGGGAAGGGCCGTACCCGGGTAGGAGACTCGCAGGGGGCTCGCTGGGGCATGTCCTCTGCTTGAGTTCCAGGTCGCGGCGTACCCGCCAAAGACGGATTCTTATGACTATGTAAGCCACCAGAGCCTGACCGCACACCACCGAGAAGATAAACCAGCCGCCCAGGCTGTCGTCGGTTGCCTGCGCCCCCTGCCTTCGCGCCACGAGCATCGTCACCACGGCTACTGCCCCAGTTGCTGCAGCGATTGGCAGCCCGATCCTGATAGCTTGCCACAGGGCATCAGGCGGATGCCAGCCCCGCAACCCCGCTGGAGATGGGCCGCCCGGCGTTTGACCGGTCCGGGCGATCACCGCTTCGCGCACGGCCCGCAAGCAGTCGGCGACGAGCGGATTGACCTCCCATGGCAAAGATATCCCACCCCGAATGCAGGGCGTGAAGAACAGCGTCCGGCGCTGGCCGGCTCCCTCAAAAGTCACCGCCAGGTAGTCGAGCCGGAGCGGTTTCGCCACACGCGAGTAATGGCCGATGCGAAGTTCGCGAATGTCCCGCAACGGGATGACGGTGGATTGCCAGTTGCTGACGAACGTGAGGTTCTCTCCGTTGAGACTCAACTCGCCTTTGCCCGTGTAGATATAGAGAAACCGGCCCGTGAACGTGCGCAAGTGCTCTGGCGTGGAAATGTAGCAAGGGATGCGACGCTCGGGAGGTGGCGCACCGGGGCTGGGCTGGGCCGCCGCAGGTTGTCCGGGCATGGCGGCCGGATTCGAGGTAATCGCTTCCACGCTGGTCTTGACCTCGCCGGCGCTGCGGAACCGCTTTTCCCGTTCCTTCTCCAAGGCGTGGAAGACCACCTCATCCACGCGCGCATCCACGCTGGACTTCTGCGACGGTGGGGCAAAGCGGCCGATCGGCAACTCCCCCGTCAGCATTTCATAGAACACGACGCCCAAGGAATAAATATCCGCCCGCTGGTCCACCTCCTGCGGATGCTCCAGTTGTTCCGGCGCCATGTAGTGCGGCGTGCCGACGGCCAGGCCGCTGGCCGTGAGCGTGATGTTTTCCCTCCCCTCGCCGAGCAGCTTGGCGATGCCGAAGTCCGCAATCTTCACCCGGCCGCGCGTATCGAGCAGGATGTTCTCCGGCTTGATGTCGCGGTGGAGGATGCCTTCGTCGTGGGCGAACTGAAGCGCCTCGCAAATCTTCGGGACGAGCATCATCGCCTGCTGCGGGGTGAAGCGGCCCGCCTGCATGGCCTGGCGCAGGTTTACGCCATCCACCAACTCCATCAGCAGAAAGAAGAACCCGCCCGACTGGCCGAAGTCATAGACCGTGACGATATTCGGGTGGTTGAGCCGCGCCAGCACCCTGGCCTCACGGTTGAAGCGCTCGGCGAAGGCGGCGTCGGCGGCCAGCGATTGGGGCAGCAGCTTGAGGGCGACCAGGCGATCCAGTTTGGGCTGGCGCGCCTTATACACCACCCCCATGCCGCCGTGGCCGATGAGTTCGAGTATTTCCAGTTGCGGGAAGGCCGTGGCGATCGTTGCGAGGGCCGGCGGGGGCTTCCGGTCGGCGGGTTGGCCGGCCTCGGTTGGGGTGGCGGCTGCGGCCAGCAGGCATTTCGGGCACAATCCCTGCGGTGCGTTGGCCGGCAGCGGCGCCTGGCACCTTGGGCAACGATTGGCAATTGGCTCAGTATTCATGCTGCCAGTTTCCTGAGGAAACCGCTAGCCAAGGTTACACAGAATCGAAGGTTACTTGCGACAACTGATCTGCGCAGGGCGCGGTTTCTTCAACTTGCGCTGCCATTTGCACCGGCGCGGGCGGTTTTTGATTGGCTCGTTCACCCTCGGCAAATAGTGTCCCAGTCGTCTATTACTGCGATATGAAGCTGTGCATCTCTATATCCTTGGCGAACCGGGAAAACTGTTCACCAAACGGTGAGGCTGGCAGGGCGCGTACTCCGCTTTGGGCCCTCGCTCTCGCATTAGTCCAAACGGCCCGCGGCGGAGTGCGGGTCCTGCCTTCGCTAAGGATTGGGGCATGGCTGGTAGCGATGGTGTGTCTGGGGCTTTGCCCCGAAGGGCGCGCCGTGGCGGCGCCGTTGCGCGTGGCTGCTTTCCGCTGCGACGTCACGCCGTGGGTCGGCGAACCGCTGGTTTGGACTGCGAGACTGGTCAAGGTGGAAGCCCCGCTGTTGGCCAAGGGGGTTGTGATCGAGGACGGGGCCAACCGGTTTGTGCTGTGCGCGCTTGACTGGTGCCTGCTGGGCAACGACTCAGAACTGTCGTTTCGCAGGACGCTTGCCCAGGCCGCGGGAACCGATCCGGCGCGCGTTGCTGTCCAGTGTATTCACCAACATGCCGCGCCGTACGCTGATGAAGGGGCGCAGCAGTTGCTGGCAGCCGCCCCCAAACCGCCGCCGCACCTCAGCCGCGAGTTTCTTGATGCCGTCCGCGGGCGGTTGGCGGAAGCCGCACGGGAGGCTGCAGGCCGCCTCGAACCTTTCGACCGGGTGGGTACCGGGCAGGCCAAGGTGGAGCGCGTCGCCTCCGCCCGGCGACTCCGGGACGAGAAAGGCCGTCCGCTCACCCGCTATAGTGGTGCCGCCAATGACCCGAAGATGGCGCAGGCACCCGAGGGACTTGTTGACCCCTGGCTAAAGACCATCACGTTCGCCCAGGGCGACAAGCCCCTCGTGCGGCTCCATTACTACGCCACGCACCCGCAGACGTTTTGCTGCGATGGCCGCGCCTCCGCCGACTTTGTCGGGCTTGCCCGCGAAGCGGTGGAGCAGCGGGAGAACGTGTTCCAAATCTATTTTACGGGCTGCTCCGGCGATGTCACCGCCGGCAAATACAACGATGGGTCGGCCCAGGCGCAAGCAGACCTCCGGCAGCGCCTCAAGACGGGCATGGAGGCCGCCATTGCCCAGACGCGTTTCGCGCGGGCCAAGCCGCTCGTCTGGCGAACTGAGTCATTCACCCTCCCGCTCCGGGCCGATCAGAATCAAGTCGCCGCCCGAAGCCGCGCCTGCCTGAACGACCCGGCTCAGTCCGACGGCTTGCGGGTCTATGAGGGAGCCCTGCGGCTCGCCTTCTTCGAGCGACTCAACCGCCCCATCCAAGTCAGCTCACTGCAAATCGGCAAGGTCCACATTCTGCACCTGCCGGGTGAACCGATGCTCGATTTCCAGGTCTTTGCCCAACAGGCCC
>CAZHEW010000211.1:0-6308 GCA_964531815.1 uncultured Verrucomicrobiota bacterium | reverse complement strand
AGCATCCGTAGATGCACTTGTTATCCGGAGATTTTAGGGATACGCGCAGGGCTAGTCCGACAGCACCTCACGGTGGGGGACGGCGCGAGCAATGCCAGCCAGAACCCGGCAGGCAAGGTTCTTGAGTGACGCCGGCAAGGGCTCTGGACGGCCAGCGAAGAGTCCCGCGCCCCACTTAGCCAGGTCGCTGTCGGGGGCTTGCGCCTGCCAGTCCTTGAAGAACTGTTCGGCTTCGGCGGCGCGGCGCGATTGCTTGAGGGCCAGGGCGTGAATGAGGTCGCCGGTCCCCTGCCCCTTCGGGCGCGGGGTGATAGCCAGAATTCGGGCGAGGGCTTGGTGGGCGGCATCGGGGACTTTGAGTGCGAACTGGCATTGGGCGGCAAACCAGTCCTCGAGCCGTTCGTCAACGTCCGCAGGGTAGGGTTTGCCGGAACCCAGAGTCTCGGGCCATTGGCGCGCGGTGTTGACCAGGCGCAGCGCGTCGTCGAAGGCGCCTGCCTGAAGGCGCTCGACGGCCAGCAACAGGTTGGCTTCGTGAAAGAGGGCGCGCGCCTCGGTGGTGCCTTCAGCCGGCAGCACGCGCAGAGTGCTGAGGAGTTCTGCCGCCGCCTGGTGCTGGCCGGTCAGGAGGAGGGACTTGGCGCGGAGCAAGGCCAGCGAATCATTTGCCGGGAAGCGTTGGGCATAGTCGGTGGCAATGCCGAGGGCAGCGGCAGGGTCGGCGCGCTTGAGATAGTGGCGTGCGAGCATCGCGCCGTAACGCCATTGGGAGGCGTCCAGCGCGGCGGCGCGTTTCAGATCAGTTGCGGCGTTGTTCTCGGCGACCTGCGCCCGCGCGGCATAAAATGGGGCGAAGGGCGGCTCGTCGCCACAAGCGGCGAGCAGTTCGCGGGCCTGAGGTAATTGGTCCAGGTGCCAGCGGATCAGCGCCAGGAAATACCTGGGCTGCCAGGCCCGGCCTTGCTGCGCCGCCCATTCAAACACGGCGATAGACTCGGGCCGGAATGGGAAGACAAACTCGGGTGAGGCCGCCTCGGCTCGGGCCAACGCGCCAGAGTCATGGCGCAGATACGCCAGCCAATAAAGCACCTCCGCTGTTGGAGGCGCGAGATCGAGTACCTTGGCGGCATCGCTGTCCAGCCCCACGCCGCGATACCAGGCGGCCAGTTCGAGGAAGGTCTCGTGCGGCAGTTCGTTGCGGATAAGAGTCGTGAATTCCCCGGCGGTCGCCTTGTTGCGCAGGTATTGCTCAAAGCGCGCGCAGTGGTTGATCGGATCGAGCCCGTGCAGGGCACTCATGGCGGCATCAGCGCCGACGGCGTCGCCGCGCAACCGTTGGATGCAGGCGCACAGTTGCAGCGCGTCGAGGTTGCGGGCGTTGCTGCAGAGCGCTTCCCGGGCGCTGGCGAGGGCGCGGTCGTAGAGTTTCTCACGCACACAGGCTTTGGCCAGCTCGGTGTTGGCGGCGCTGCGCCAACCGGGCGAAAGGGCCGCCAGGCTGAAGGCTTCTTTGGCGTCGGCGGGGCGGCCCAGTGCGGCGTTGGCGAGACCGAACTGGTAATTGGCGCAGGGGTCATAGGTGTCAATGCTCAGCGCGTGGCGTGCGAAAGCAAGGGCGGTGGCGGCGTCGGCGCGGCGGTTGGCAAGCGCGGCCATTTCGACCAACGCGGGCAGGTAGTTTGTGTCCTGTTTCAGGCAGCTCCTGAATGCTTCGGCGGCCTTCTGGTAGGAGCGCTGGCGCGCTTCCTCTTTGCCTTGGAGGTAATTGCCGTAGAGGGAATTCCAGTCGAAGCCGGGCGGCGCGGCGGCAGGCCGGGTGAGCGCGTTATCCTCTCCCCCGCTGTATTGTAGTTTGTCCCCTCCGATGCTTACACGCAGTGCTTTGGGAGTGGATGCGAGAGGCACCACTTCCTCCACGGGCCGCATCGGCTTGAGGGTCAGAGTCCGCGTCGCAAGGAGGCGGTCGCCATCGAACACTTCGAGCTTGTCGCGCAAGGGCCGAGCGGGCGAGACGCGGATGGCAAGGCGGCCGCCCTCGGTGGCAACATTGAGCGCCCCCCAGGGACTGGCACTGACGAAGCCCTTGATGCCCTTAACGGGCAGCCAATGCTCGATCCAGGTGTCCGTGGCGTAGGGGGGGAATTCCGTGTGTTTGAAAGGAGTCCGCGTGCTCGAGCTGTCTGCCTGGTTGAAGTGCCGGCCGGACTGGACCTCGACGTATTGGCCGTCGGCATCGGTCAGGAGGTCCTCCCAGATCATGCCTTCGCGAGACAGGCCCCAGATCCAGATCTTGCGGCCCGGCTTGTCGCCGTAGGCAGCACAATGAGCCATGCCGATGTCCTCGTCGTGCCAGTAGCCGCCGAAGAACTCCGCGAACCGCCCCAGGACATGGTAGGACTTGTAGCTGCCGAAGTCATTGTGCTCATACCATGAAAGATCACGACCGGCGCCCGGGTCAATCGGCCAGTCGTGCGCCCTGCCGTCATGGCCTATGTAGAAAGTGCCGGGGTGGATAAACTGCAGGTTGCCGGCGGCCTTGATGCCCACGTTCATCCATGTGTAGTAAGGCTGATCGAGCCCCGAGGCATTGTGCCAGAACGAGCGGGTGGAAAAACAAGCATCATCCCCGGGCAGATTGATCTCCAGCCGCCACGTCGTGCGCGTCAGCAAGTCGAGCGCGCCAACAATGCAACTGGCGCTGCCGTCGGGGTTGCGCCGGACCAGGTAATCCACCGGCGAGAAGCAGTTGGGCGTGTGGCCGATGATGCCATAGTTGGCCTCGATGCCGCCGCTGGTCCAGGGCCCGCGCATGGAGACGTCGCGGAACTTGACGACGTGGTTGAAGTAGATGAACGGCTTGCCGGTGGTCTTGTCAATCGCCGTCCAGACCTTCCCGCCAATCTCAGGCAGGATCAGGACACGCAAGTAGTCGTTGGATAGCTCGACCACCTTCCACTGCCTCCGCTGTGGCTTGTCCGTGAAGCCATCATACCGGAAGTAGGGATAGAACCGGTACATGGCCGGCACGGGGTCCGGGTCCGAATACGGGTAAGTAGTGAAGACCTGGCCATACTCCTTCACAGTGGATCTAGCCGCATGAGCGACAGTTGCCCAGAGAGCCGCCAGACACAGCAGGAGCAAAGTGAGGTAGCGCATAGAATTAACAGCAAAGGCGGGAAGGCGCGACGAAGAAAGGAATGAGGGCATTCGCCTTCTCTCCGCCCTTCCCGTCTTCGCGTCTTCGCTGTTCAAAAGTAAGGCTCCAGCACGTTCCGGGCTACGCGGAGCGCCCGCTTGCGGCCTTCGAGCGTCTTGCCGAAGGTGTCGTCCTCGACCTCGATGCACACCGGGCCGTCGTAGCCGATTTCGTAGAGCGCGGCCATGAACCGCGCCCAGTTGATATCCCCCAAACCGGGGATGCGGGGTGTGTGCCATTCCTTCGGGAAAGCGAAAATGCCCACCTCGTTGAGGCGCTCGGGGCGAATGGCCATGTCCTTGGCGTGGAGGTGGAAGAACTTGGACTTGAATTCGCGCAGCGGGCTCAGCGGGTCCATTTGCTGGAGGACCAGGTGCGAAGGGTCATAGTTGAGGCCAAAGTTGCGCGAAGGGATATCGCTGAACATCCGCCGCCAGATGACAGGCGTGGCGGCCAGGTTCTTGCCCCCGGGCCATTCGTCGCGCGAGAAGGACATGGGGCAGTTCTCGATGCCGACTTTGATGCCATGAGCCTCGGCAAAGGTAATTAGTGGCTTCCAAGTCTTCAGAAAGCGGGGCCAGTTCTCGTCCACTGTCTTTGTCCAGTCGCGGCCCACGAAGGTATTGGCATTCTTGAGCCCGAGCATTTCGGCGGCGAGGATCACCTTCCGGAAATGGCTCACAGCAACCCGGGAAACCACCGGGTCCGGGTCCAGTGGGTTGGGATAATAGCCCAGGGCTGATAGGCTGACGCCGTGTTTTGCGCACAGAGCGTTGACGTCGTCGGCTTGCGCCCGGGTGAAACCGCTCACGTCAATATGCGTGACGCCGGCAAACCGGCGCTCGGCCTTGCCGACGGGCCAGCACATAACCTCGACGCACGCGAACCGCTCGGCGGCGGCGAATTCGAGGACCTGGTTCAGCTTCAGTTCCGGGAGGATGGCGGTGACGAATCCGAGTTTCATGATGGGATTAGTGTTTGTTGGATGGTTGGTGCCTTAGCGCTCTGCTGTGTGATCATGGCGCAGCGGTGGCGCGATAGAACCGCTGAGCCAGGTTGGCGGACTGGGTGTCCGCAAAATCGAAAGCGCCGTCGGCCGCAGTGGTGTTGGTAAAGACCGGAACCCACTCCACCAGGTTGGTTGAGGCCGCGATGACGAAGGAGAGGTTGGCGCCGGCAGACAAACGCAACTGGAACGGATTCGCACCCGCCGAAAGGGGCATCAGGCGCACGGGCGCACTGGGCGGAGCCCGGTAAACCGCCACCGCGCGGTAGAACCGTCGTGGGCAGTTCGGGGACTGGGAGTCTATAAAATCAAACGTGCCCGTCCCCGAGGTCGTGTTGGTGAAGACCGGAAGCCAACTCGTCAGGTTGGTGGAGGCCTGGACGACGCAGGCAAGGTTTGTCGTCGCGGTCACGCGGAACCGCAACGCGCCGTTCATCTCCGCCCCAACGCCGGTCAGGCGGATCGGCGTGAGTGCCTTGCGCAAGTTGAGGCGACCACCGGTAACACACTTGCCGGCCAGGGAAGGCAGTGGATCAGTGGCGCTCAAGAGGCGGTGGATGATCTGCCGGTGACTCTCCCCGGGGTACTGCGCCAGCAGCAGGGCGCAGACGCCTGAGACATAGGGCGCGGCAAAGGACGTGCCGGATTGGGTGGAATAGGCATAGGCGCCGCTGTCCATCGCGCCATAGGTCGAGGTGATTTGATCACCCGGCGCGGCCAGGTGGACGTTCGTGGCGCCGTAGTAGGACTTGGCGGCCAGACTGTCGGCGCGGGTTGTGTACGCCACTGAAATGACGTTATCCAGGTGGTAGGCCGCGGGGTAGATAGGGTTGGCGTCAATGTCAACCGCGCTGGCGCCGTTGCCGCAAGCCGCAACCACGATGACCCCGGCGTCGCGGAGAGCCAGGACTGCATTGGACAGGGCCAGGGAGTTGGTGAAGCTCCAGCTCGCGTTGACGACGCGGGCGCCATGGGTCCGGGCGTAATCAAGACAGGTGACCGCATCCGAGACCTTGCCGACGCCAAGGTTGTTGAAGCACTTGCAGGCCATGATCTGCACGCGCCACGCAACGCCGCTCACGCCTTTGTCATTGTTGCCGACGGCTCCCAGCACCCCCGCCACCATCGTCCCGTGACCGCTGTCGTCAGCCGGGTTGTTATTGCCGCTCAGGGCGTTCCACCCATGCCCGCCGTCAGCCGGGTTGACCCACATGTTTGCCGCCAGATCCTCATGGGTGTATCGAACGCCGGTGTCCAGCACCGCCACCAGAATGTTGCTGGCCGAGGTCAAGACATCCCAGGCTGGCGGCGCTTGGATCTTGTCAAGGCCCCACAGCGCCCCGCTGGCGTAATAGGGGTCATTGGGCACCGCGGACACATGACCTAGATAATCCGGCTCCGCGAATTCGACCAGCCCGCTGTTTCGGTACTTGGCCACAAGGCCCGGCACGGTTTCGCCCGGCGGGACGGCGACAACTTGCAGGCGCCCCATGCCGTCAAACGTTCGCAGCACCTTGCCACGCTGGCCGGCGTGAAAGCTGGCGATGGCTTTCAAGCTGGTTGCGGCCTTCGGCTGAACCAGAATCCGGTCCTCGGCAAAACCCGGCAGGGAAGCCGATTGTGCCCAGCCGGCTGGCTGGGCAGCAAGCACGAGGCAAAGGCCGGCGCCCCCGGCGATCATCCCGGCCCGCCATCTCCGAAAACACGACACTCCCGCAGAGAACGCCATATTGGGACGGCATTCTGCACTCTCAGGTAAAGAACGACCATGAAAAAAATGTCCCACCTGCGGGGGGAAACAGCGCGTATGGATGAAGAAGCGCAGGCATCTTGCCCGCTTGTCTAGTCCACAATCCGCAGAGCGGGCAGGATGCCCGTGCTCCTCCGGCAGCTTCATGCATACGCGCTGGCGCGGGGATCGGCGGCGCATTTTGGACTTGGAATTCGGCGGGCAACGGGCATCACTGTAGCAGACGTATATTGAAGCCTGAGAACCATTAACATGAGAAAGCTAGCACTCTTCCCCTTAACCCTCCTCGCGTGCGCCTCGGTGCTGGGACAGGACGCCGCCAGGACATCCAGCGCGGCCGACAAACTGGGCTGGCA
>CAZHEW010000210.1:0-6316 GCA_964531815.1 uncultured Verrucomicrobiota bacterium | reverse complement strand
CTGCATTGGACTTTCACCAACTAGTCATCGCGCCCTGCCGGGCGCACAAAGCAACGGGAGCATATCGCCCTTCTCGGCCTGCCAGCGCAGCCTGGCGGTCGCGAGCGCGAACTTCTCCTCGATGCGGATGTCCTGCGTCACGGATTCAGCCAGGGGCGCCACTTTCGCCCGCAGCCCGGATTTCGGGCTGGCCGATGGCGCCGCAGCCCAGGCAGTGCCGCAGCAACCAAGCCAGGACAGCCCTGCCACGAGCAGGGCGGTAGCCGCGGGCGTGGCGCCCCCTTGCGGCGCCGGGCGTTCGGGCAGTGTCCGACGCGGCAATTGCCCGAGGCGGCGCAGGGCAGGTATGACTACCTGCAAAACCAGGAACGCGACGAACACCACCAGGAACATCACCGCGCCGTTCGGACAACGCAGCGCGGCCCACGCCAGCAGCATCCAGCCGACGACCCAGCCCACGATCCTGCTGCCCGGGCGGTCGCTGATCCATCCGTAAGCCCAGAGGGCCAGTGCCAGCAGCGCCGGCCAGGCGTAACCGACGAAGGTCAGCACGGATGGCTTGTCCACGATGTTGGCGACTTCGACCGTCAGGGCGCTGCCGGGCTGTTGCACGGGCGCCAGCAGGGTAATGTCGCGCGGGACGGTGCCCTTGTGGGCCTGCAGAGTTCCGCCCAGATAAATGAAAGCAGCGATCGCCAGGCCGAAGGCGATCAGGCCGAGCAGTGTCCCTGAAAGGTGGTCGGAACTGAACCGGCAGCTCCCCTCCCGGACCGCCCGGCGCCACGCCAGCACCGCCAGCGCCATGAACACCAGGCCTCCGAAGAGCATGGGCAGCGCCTTGGCGCGAAGGTCTCCTTTGAACAGGCGCGCCAGCTCGGCGAAGCCCGAAACGTCCGGCACGCCGCCGGCCGGCGTGAGCGAGCCGTGACGATAAACCAGGCGCTGGCCGGTGTCGGGCGCCAGCTTCCATTCGGCGAGCATCACGGGCGCGTGGACGACGGGCGCCGCCACCGCAACCCGTTTGGCGTCATTGGTGCTGGCCAGCTTCAGGTCCAGCGTCAGCACGGCGTTCGGGTCCGCCTGCTGCGGCAGCGGGATGAGGTTCGCCTGCGCATCGGTCACCGGCACCACGGCGGCGCCGTTGACCGCCGCCGACCACAGCCGGGTGCGGGGCGGCAGCGTGAGGCGGAAGTGCGGGTTGCCGCGGTTCTTCACGCAGTAGCGGACGTCCGTGAGGGCGTCGCCTTTCTTGGAGATGTAGGTGGTAAGCGATGCGCGGTCCACCACCTGGCTGAGCGAATCGCCCTGGGCCAGCGGCGTCAGCGCGAGCTTCAGGTCGAACGGCCGCGAGGTGTAGCGATAGGCCGCGAGGATGGGGGCATCAAAGAAGAGGCGGTATTCAGGCGGCACTTCGCCCGGCTCGAGCGCGAGCAGTCCGGTGGACACGGCGTCCGGCCGTACCTGGAACTGATAGGCGCTGATGATCAGGGTGTAGCCCTGCTCGGATTGCGCGTCGAGCGGTCGCACGCCGGTGAAGGTCAATGTCTCGCCCTGCGACTTGAAGGGCCGCTCGTAAGTGGCCAACAGCGTGTAGGCGCCGGAAACCGGCGTGTGCAGTTGCACAATGTAGCCGCCGTCGGTCTTCTGCCAGTTGCGGATGTCTTTGCCGGTGAACTCGACGTTGAAGTACTCGGCGGACAGCTCGACCTTGAAAGCGGAAACCGGCGCGCCGGAAACGACGTAGTTGATCAAGCTGCTGCCGTAAGCGACGCCCTCGCCGATCGAGAAGAGGTTAAGCGCGTCGGCCTGCACCATCTGCGGCAGGCGTTCCACCCGGAAGCCAGCCTGCCAGGCTGGGTCGCTGATCCGGAACGCGGTCTGGATGCCGGCCACTTTGCGCGGGAAGAAGGCCGTGGCGATTTCCGTGAGCCCCTGCGTGCGCTCGGCCGTCAGGCGAAAACCCGCGTCGGCCGCCACCGCCAGGTTGCCGCGGACGGATTTGGCTTTGACCACCTCGATGCGGGGCAAGGTCCACGCGGCCTCGTCCAGCGGCTTGTTGCGTTCGAGTCGAAGCTGCACCACCTGGCGGCCGGAAACGGGCTGCCCATACACCAGGCGCAGCTCGGCCTCCGCCTGATCTTCCGGCTCGCGCAGGAAGTAGTCGCTGAGGCCGGAAGCGTTGAGGCGCGCGATGGCATAGCCCCGGGGCACGCGCAGCAGCAACTCGCGCAGCGGCGCCTCGCGGACCTCCACCTCGATCTCGCTGTCAATCGCCAGCTCGTTTTCGCCCAAGTGGCAGGCTAGCACCTGCGACACGCTCAGCTCGGGCAGAATCTGGTCCGCCTGGATGCGCAGGGCGAAGTCCGCCCCGGAGAAGCGGTAAGCGAACCGCTGACCGCCCGTCACCCGCAATGCCGCGCGCGTGGCATCGCTTTCCGGAAACTGCTCAGGCGAAATCTGCGACAGCCCGCTGGCCTGGACCACTTCGAGCCGCACCGCCCCTTCGTTGACGATGCGGAAGTAGCCGGCAAAGCGGGTCGCGTCCTCGGGCCTCAACCGCAACGCGTCGGCCGCCTGCGGGAATGCGCCCAAGGGAGTCTGCATTTGCACCTGCACGGAGAACTGGTCCTTCTGGGGCTGGTTGAACTGGAGGACGAGCCGTCGGTCAGCCGGAGCGCGGACATTCTTGTCCGCTTGGCCACCATCGGCTTCCGGGCGGACAGGAATGTCCGCGCTCCCGCTGGGAACTGGTTCGACGTTCCACGCCAACACCTGTTCGCCCTGCACGCGCGTGACTTCGCCCGCGCCGCGCAGCCGCAGCGCCACGCGGCTCAGCTCGCCCTGCATGACCTTGAAGTCCACCAGCGCGACCTGACGCATCAAACCCGGGCTGACGCTGATCTGGGAAAGCATCTCAGCGGCGTAGAACAATTTGCCCTCCGCCTCGGCCCGCTTCTCTTTCCACGACAGTTTGACCGTGCCGTCCGACGGCAGGAAACTGGCGAAGTCGCTCCCTTTGCGCTCGGGCCGGGCGGCGCCCGTGAACTCGAACTGCGTGTCGGCGCCCAAGCCCTGCAACAGGATCGGCTGCAACAGGCTCGGGGCGACGCGGAAATCAACCGAGTTCCAGGTCTCGTGGTGACGAACGGCGGCGTTGAACTTGAGCCGGATCGGGAATTCACCCGGCCCATCGAGGACGAGCTCAAGGCGGTCCTGCTCGGGACGCACGCGCCAGCCGGGTTGCGGTTCGAGATCGGTCAGGGCGACGCCGCCCGAGAGCAGGGTCAGTGAAGCGCCCCGGGGATTCTTGACGCTCGCGACCGCGGTGAGGGCAAACGTTGCGTTCTGATCATCGAGCTGGCCGGCGAGCTTGAAATTCCGCAGCACCACGCCGCGCGCCTCCGGATCGGCGGCAGCTATTTTGAGCGGCAAGGAGTAGGCCGCGCCCTGGAACCGGAATGCGAGCGCCGCCGACTCGTCGGGTTTGACTTCGCCGCGCAGAGGGTCGGGGAGGAATTTGAGCTCGATGGGGATCAGGCCGGAGATGTCGCCCGGCTGCACGTCGAGGTCGGGCGTGGTTTCGACCTTGAGGTAGCCGCTGAAGAGCGCGGCCTGCGCGGGGGTCAGGGTGAGCGGCGTGAGCGAGCCGGGCCAGTCCTTGAAATCGCGCTCCGCGGTGATGGTGACGGCCAACTGGCTGATGGGCTTGTCGGCTTTGCGAGGCCGGAGGACCAGGCTGCGCACGCCGTTGGTCTCAAGACGGATACTCCAGTCGGCCAGGGCGGCGCCGGTAACCTGGCGAATCTCGCCTTCGCCGGTGATCGTGAGGGGCAGTTCCTTTGGTTCCCCGGCGAGGATGTCGAAGGTGGCGGCGATGGAATCGGTCAGCTTGTCGCGGGTGACCTTGATATCATGCTGGAGGGCGGTCGAGAAGACGGCCTTGTCCTGGTCGCCGGGCAAGCCCCTGAGAATGGCCTCGATCACCAGCCGGGCCTTGCCGTCTTCGAGACCGCCGTTGAGGGAGAGATTCTTGACCTCGGCGCTGGTGCTGGCGGCGCCGGCGGCTGCAAGCCCGGAGCACAGCAGCAATGAGATCAGCAGCAGCGACGCTAACGCCGGGATTTCACAGCTGAGAGCACTAGAGAAAGCTCCGTTGGGAGCGTCATGTTTATAGGAACCCGGAACCACAACCCCCGGTTCAAGCTCCATTAGGAGCGGCATGTTGTTTCGCTTGGCTGCCGGAGTCTGACCTGCCGCTCCTACCGGAGCTTGGCCTTTTGCCAGCCCGTGCACTATAGACATGGCGCTCCTGCCGGAGCTTGGGGGAACTGATTGGTCTGAGGTCATGCTTGGCTTGTGAACCATCCGGGTTGACTGAGTGTGCCGGGCGCGCGATTCAGAGGAGGCAATGGGAGTCTTCATTTTGAGGTCGGTGCGGGTTGTTCGGGTGTCGGTTTAGCTGACTTGGATTGGCGCTTCGCCACAAGATCATCAATTGCCGCCACCATCGCGGCGTTCTCTCCTTTCGCCCGGTAGGCGGCCGAGACAGCGCAATTTACCTCCACCGAGGGCGGGATCTTCAGGGCCTTCAAGTCAACCGCCTCATTGCCGACGTGAAGCGCCAGCGTGGGCGGTTGAGCTTCTGGAGGCTTGCGGAGGCGGTGGACGCCGAACACCCGGACGCCGGGATCCCCTTCTTTCAGGTGCTGATACCATTGGTCTATCCGCTTCTGGCTGCCGATGGAAAACACCGCAGCCGCTCCATTTCCTTTGTCCAGCACAGTGGTGAATGCCAGTCCTCTTGCCTCCTTGTCCGGATACAGGAGCACCTGGAGCTTCGCGCTCTTGATCGCGGCCAGCTTCGTGAGCAGATGGTTGACGTCGTTCGTGCCGCGGGCCTGGAAGGCGTAGTAATTCACATCGTTGGGCCATTCCGAGAACCAGGGGTTCCATCCTTCGGTGCGCAGCGGGTCGTTAACGAGGTCGAGGACGCCCTCCGGCCAATCCGGATCAGCGGCAACCGGCTTGCCGGGCCAGGCCACTTGGGAGGTGCCCGACATCGCCGGGGCGGTGGTGGACGTCAGCGCCAGCACGCCCAGGGCGACGAACCAGCTCCGAATTCGGTGCTTCGACCATCGAGGATTATTCATAGATCACCTTTTTCTTGGGGATAAGCGCCTCGACTGCCTGGCTAAGCGGGCTGGTTCAGCAATGCGCTTGTGCAACGCCTCCCCGCCTGGAGCGCGGGCCGAGACGGTCAGAGTTGCCGCTGGCCGCCTGCCAAAAAGTCGCCTGGCCAAGCTGTTCCGCCCAGTCGCCAGAGCCCACCTCCCGCGGACGTCCCTGTGGCACCTCCGTTCCTCCTCCGTTCTACCTCCGTCATTCGTCAGTTCCCACCTCGGAGGTAGAACGGAGGTAGAACGGAGGAGGAACGGAGGTAGGACGGAGGTAGGACGGAGGTAGGGCGGCGAGGAGGGCGGGTTGGGCTGGACTGTCCTGAAACGAGACACCAAGGCCTTGTGGTATGTGTTTGGCGGAGCGTGGCTGGACCAGCCGCAGTCCGTCGGCTTGCAGGGATATCCAGGCCCAGGTGGGTGCGAGAGGCGAGTCTTGGGGTTCATTTGGGGCTCCCTCCGGGGCGTTACTTGCCGGCGATGCTCTTGGCCTGGCGGAGCATCCATTCGAGTTTCTTGGGGCGGGCATCGGCGCCATAGACTTCGGGCACGCCGCTCAGGCAGCCGAGCAGGCGGTCGGGGGTGACTTCGGCGGCGTAGGGACTGGAGACGAGCCACTCGGAGAAGGCGCTGGCAGTGGCGGCGAGGCGCAGGGCAGGGCTGGCCTGCTCCAACGCCTCGGCGTTGCCGGTGTAAGGCACCGGCCATTCCTGCTCGCGGTAATCGGTCGTGCCGGGGACCTTGTAGCGGACGCGTACGGTGGCGAGCGGGCCGTCACCAGCCGGGTTCACTTCGACCACGTAGAGGGCGTTGCCGGACTCGGCGGCGCCGATTTCGGCGGCGTCCACGGTGTTATCGCGGAACTGCTCCTTGGTGAGCTGGTGTTTGGCGTAGCCGATCTGGCGGTAGGCCGTCACGCGGGCCGGGTTGAACTCGACCTGCACCTTCACGTCCGAGGCGGCCACCTTGAGCGCGCCGGCGAGCTGGCCGGCAAACTCCGTCGCCGCTTCCTCGGGCGTGTTGACGAAGCCGTAGCGGCCGTCGCCGTTGCGGGAGAGGACCTCCAGCAAATCATCGTTGTAGCCTTCCCAGCCGATGCCGAAGCAATCGAGCGCAATGCCTTGCTTGCGGTTGGCCTCGAC
>CAZHEW010000209.1:0-6353 GCA_964531815.1 uncultured Verrucomicrobiota bacterium | reverse complement strand
GGCAAAGGACTTCACTGCGGTGTTGATGGTTTCGAAACTCAGCCCGGCTCGAACAAGCCGGTGAAAGCAAAATTACGCCGCCTGAAGTCGCACTATTCGCCGCTTCGGTTAATGCTTCTAGCAACGAACCGACTGCCATGCAAGGAGTAAAAATACTCAACGCAGCCCACACTCTCGTGCTCGGCGCACCCAGCGAAGACGGGCAAAACGCCGGGCGGACGGGGTCGAAATGAGCCGCCTGGACCTGGCTGTTCTTGCGTTCGCGCATATTAACGGATCTTTAAGGTGCTCAGCGCCAGCAGTGCGCAAAGCACGCCCAGGATGTAGAATCGCATGACGACCTGTGATTCGTACCACCCTTTCTTTTCAAAGTGGTGGTGAATGGGCGCCATCAGGAATAAGCGTGTCCCCGTTCCATAACGCCGCTTCGTGTAACGATACCAGCCGGTTTGCAGAATCACCGAGACTGCTTCGATCACGAACACACCCCCGGCGATGATCAGCACCAGGGGCTGATGGATCAAAACCGCGACGATGCCCAGCGCACCGCCCAGCGCCAGGGAACCGGTATCGCCCATGAATACCTGGGCGGGATGGCAATTGAACCACAGGAAGCCCAGGCCCGCGCCAATCATGGCAGCGCAAAACACTGTCAACTCGCCCGCCCCGACCACGTGCGGGATCTGCAGATACGCGGAAGCAGTCCGGTGCCCTGAGAGGTAGGTCAGAACCAGAAAGGTGAATGAGACGATCAGGGTGCAGCCAATCGCCAACCCGTCGAGCCCGTCCGTCAAATTCACCGCGTTAGAACTGCCCACGATGGTCAGAACCGCCAGCATGAGTCCAACGAGACCCGCGCCGGTCAGGACCGGATGCTTGCAGAATGGCACCATGATCTCTGTGACCAGTCTCTGAGTTGACGGGAGATGCCATAGATACAGCCCGATGAACAAGGCCAGCGCAGTTTGCACCCCGAGCTTGACACAGGTTCCAGCGCCGCGGTTGCTCTGCTGGCTAATCTTGGCGTAGTCGTCATAAAATCCCAGCCCAGCCAGCACGACGACGGAAAGAAGCGTTAACTGCACAAGCGTGTTCCACTGTGCCCAGAGCAGCGTGGCCAGGTTCAATGCGATGATAATCAAAATCCCTCCCATGGTGGGCGTGCCCTTCTTGCTCAACAGGCGAGCGGCCAGGCCGCCTCCTGCTTCGGCCTTGTCCGAGTATTCCTGTCCAAACTTCAACTGCTTAAGCCAGCCGATGATCTTCGGCCCCAGCCACCAGCTCAGGATCAGGGCGGTCAACGCCGCGCCGGCGCTGCGGAAGGTAATGTAGCGAAAGAGCCGCAGGGCAGAGAGCCGGTCGGCCCACTCGGTCCCGGATGACCAGTCCAGTAGCTGTTGGCTCAGATAATAGAACATTTAATTCCCTCTTACAGCTTGGCGGCGCCGCAACAGGTCGCCAATCCGCTCCAACCGCGCAGCGCGGGAGGCCTTCAACAGCACCACGTCGCCGCGCTTGACAAAACGGCTCACTGCGGCTGCCGCAGTCTCCACGTCTGCAAACTCAAAGACCCGGTTGAGGCCGGCTCCCCGCGCGGCACGCGCCATTACCGGCGCCATCGTGCCAACGGCAAACAACTGGCCAACGCCCAACTCCGCCGCGCGCCTGCCGACCTCTTCATGGGCCGCCTGACTGTGGGTCCCGAGTTCGGCCATATCGCCAAGCACTGCCACCCGTCGGCCCTCGCAGGGCAGCTCTTGCAGCGTTTGCAGCGCCGCCTCCATCGAATCCGTATTCGCGTTATAAGAGTCGTCGAGCACACTCAAGCCCCCGGACTCCCACAGTTCCAGACGCATTTTGGGCGGCTGGCACTCCGCCACTCCCCGGGCAACAGCCCCGCAGTCCAGCCCCAATTCGGCCCCGACCGCGATGGCGAACAGCGCGTTCACAACCTGATGGCGGCCAAGCAAGTTAATCCGATACTCGCCGGCGAACTCGATGCGTGGCCCTTCCACGAGGAACCTCACCCCGCGCCTGTCGGGATGCAGGTCCCGCGCTCGCCAATCGTTGCCCGCGGCCAGGCCCACCCGCACCACCTCCGCACGCGTGCGTTCCGCCAGGCGCGGCGCCCATTCGCCGTCTCCGTTGATAAAGAGCTTGCCTGCCGCCGGCAACAATTCAGCCAGCCAGCCTTCCTCTCGAACCACCCCCGCCAGGTCCCCGAAAAACTCCAGATGTTCGCGGCCAATGCAGGTGATCAAGCCAAAGTCCGGCCGAATCATTCTCACTAACGGGGCCAACTCGCCCGGGTGATTACTCCCCGCTTCCAGCACCGCCGCTTGATGCGACTGGTTCAGGCGAAGCAATGTCAGCGGCACGCCTATGTCATTGTTGAAGCTCGCCTCGCTCCAAAGCGTGGGGAACTTCTGCCGCAATGCGGCCGCCACGAGTTCCTTCGTGGTGGTCTTCCCGTTTGACCCCCCAATGGCCACCACCGGCAGCGAAAAGTCCTCCCGATAACGTGCGGCCAATCGGCCGAGGGCTTTGCGGGTATCCTCGACTGCAATCACCGGGCAGCCGCATCCGCCGGCCGGCAATCGCTTGCGCTCAGCCACGACCGCGCTGGCTCCTTTCGCAGCCGCTTGCTGCAGATAATCGTGCCCGTCGAATCGGGCGCCCGGCAGCGCAAAGAACAGGTCGCCCGCCTGCGCCTGGCGTGAATCTGTGCAAACGCGATGAACCTGCGTTTCGGGCGAACCACCCAACTGGTCCCCGGCGCAAGCCGCGGCAATGTATGCTAATGAGCGAGGTTCCATCGGCAGCCCTGCTCCCGTCCAGCAGCGGGCCCGGCCACTGGTCAACTCGAGGCCAGGTTGACCGATGCCCGCGACCGCCGAGTCGTGCTGGCGGGCATTGGTTTCCCGGCGTCTATCACTTCCAGTGCTCCTCCCTCGGCCTGGCCAGCCGGCCAGCCGGGCCTTGGCTCGGGCCGGCTTGGCCTTTGGCCCGCTCGGCCATCGTTGCCGATGGCCGCCACAAACAGGTGGTGCGGAATTAACGGTAGCGAATTCATAGTATCAATTTTGCTGTTAGGGTGCGTTCAACGGGAACGGGCGGCCGCCGTATTGAAAGAACGATTATCTGCTGACGTGGTGAGCGTGCCCGCGCCCGACGGCGCTTCGCCGTCTTCGGGACGAATATTCAAATAGCCCGCCAAACGCTCGGCGACCTGCCTGAACACCGGGGCAGCAATTTGCCCGCCGTAATAGCCCTGTTTGGGTTCATCCATCATTATGGAAATGCAAACCTCCGGATCGTCGGCCGGGAAGAACCCAATGAACGACGCATAATACTTGCCCGGAATGTAGCCACTTGGTCCGCCAGACTTCTGGGCTGTCCCGGTCTTGCCCGCCGCGGAGTAATGTGCCAGGGCCGCTTTCGCTCCCGTGCCGTCGGGCGCCACGACGGCCTTGAGCGCTTTGACCATCTGCCGCGCGGCCGATTCACTGATGACCTGCCGGACGCGCTGTGGCGGATACTTGGTCACCACGTTGTGGTCGCGGTCCTCGAGCCGATCCACGAGCATCGGCCGCATCAGCACGCCTTTGTTGGCAATGGCGCACATGGCCATCGTCATCTGCAGCCCGGTAACGGCAACACCGTGGCCCATTGGAATCTGGGCGATCGAGACCTTGCTCCAGTTCTTCACCGGATGCACAATGCCCGCAACCTCCCCCGGCAAAGGCAGGCTGGTCCGTGTTCCGAAACCGAATTCGCGAACGTAATCGTGCAGCCGGTTCTCCCCCAACTCGATGCCGATCTTGGCTGCGCCGATATTTGACGACTTGGCGATGATGTCCTGCACCGAAAGCACGCCGTAGGATTCATGGTCGTGAAGCACCCGCCCCGCGAAATGGAAACGGCCATGCTCGCAATCAAAGGAGTCGCCCAACTGCACCACTCGGTCGTTGAGCGCACCTGAAACCGCCACAATCTTGAAGGTCGATCCCGGCTCTGCCACATCGCTTATGACCCGATTGCGCCGGGCGTCAAGCGACGCGGCACCCGGACTATTGGGATCGTAGTTGGGCAGCGTCGCCAGAGCCAGAATCTCACCTGTGCTCGGACGAACCACGAGCCCCGAAACGCTCACCGGCGAATGCTTCTCCATTGCCTCGGCCAGCGCTAACTCGACGATGTGCTGCGCCACCGAATCAAGAGTCAGCACCAGGTTGAATCCGTCGCGCGGCTCCACATCCTGCTCCCGCAATGGAACCAGTTCACGCCCCGGCCGGTCCGTCTCGGTCACACGCCAACCACGCACGCCGGCCAGTTTGGAGTCGAAAGCCCGCTCGAGGCCATCCTTGCCGGAAGTCTCCAACAACCGCTTGCCGTCAACTTCACGCTCGTCCATGCCGACAAAGCCCAGAACATGCGCCGCCATGGATTGATTGGGATAGACCCGCAGTTGATCGTCCAGTCGCTCGGCATAGACCGCGGCCCGGCGCAGATCGCGGTAAAACGCCCGTTCAAGCCGGGGCAGCTTCTTCTCGTCCAGCCCAAAGGAAAGGCTGGTCATGGCCGCTTGAATCTTCTGCCAGGTTTCAAGTTGAACCTTGCGTTTAAGCACCACGTAGCGGTTGGTGGTGAAGCCGCCCTTTTCGTTGCGCCGCAGGCGCGGCTGCAGCCGCTCCATTAGATCGGCCTCGCTCATCTGCAGCAGCGGCGCCACCGCACGAGCCACCTCCGCCTGGTGATTGCCGATCAACACCGGATCCGCGCACACCGTCTTCACAAACACGCTCGTCGCCAGCAGATTGCGTTTGGCGTCCAGAATATCGCCCCGGCGGGGTTCCAGGATCAACTCCCGGCGCGTGTTGCGCCGGGCTTTGGTGCTGAGCTCATCGTAACGCAGCACCTGCAAATCAATGAGCCGGTACGCCAGCGCGGCAAAAGCCACGCCCAACATCAGCGCCAGCGTTGCCAGCCTTCTACATTGCAGTTGTCTCGACATCTCAAGGCCTCCGGCTCCATCAATTCACTTGCCACAACTTATTGCTCCAAAGTCACCGCACGCCCGCGGCCATCGGTTCCTCATCCGACAGCGTCGCGGGCGGCGGCAAATTGCTTTCCACTTCATTCCGGCTTCCCCGCATCCTATCCATCAAGTCTGCCGCCCGCCTGCGGCGATCGGTTCCTCATCCGACGGCGTCGCAGGCGGCGGCGAAATTCTCATTGTGTTCGCTCAGCCGTTGGGCTCGCTTCGCACCAGGCGCGGCGCGGCATACTGCCTCTCGCCTTCCACGCGATGCCAATCATCCGCGGGTTCAGCCAGACGCCAGATCTGTGACGGTTGCGGCGGCACCAAACCCAGGCCCAATTCCTGAATGCGCCTTTCCAGAAACTGCGGCGAACGCATCGTCCCGAGCTGCCTCACCAGCTTGTCGCTTTGCTGCTGCAGTTCATCCAAGCGCATCTCGTATCGCTTGATTTGCCGGCCGAGCTGGGAAATCTGGTCTTTTTGCCAGACGTAACCCAAGGCCGAGCCGCCAATCAGCGAACAAAAGAGAAACACCTTCAGCGGCGGCCCAAACTGGATTGCCGCCGACTGATATTTTCGATTCCGCGCCATATCATCCTGATGATTCAGACTAATTCCGCATCACTCGTCACCCAGCTTCTCCATCACCCGCAACTGCGCGCTGCGACTGCGCGGATTGGCCGCGATTTCCGCCTCGCCGGGCCGGATCGCCTTGCGGTTCACCCACCGCAATTCGGGGGCGCGCGGCTTGCGCAACTCCGGAACATCCACTGCTCCCGTAACCGTGTAATCCCGCGCCCGGCCGCGTCCGAAATCCTTCACGATGCGATCCTCCAGCGAGTGAAACGTGATGACCGCCAATCGTCCGCCAGGCTTCAGAACCCGCAGCGCTCCCGCCAATCCCTGTTGCAAAGAACCAACTTCATCATTTACAGCCATTCGGATGGCTTGAAACACCCGGGTGGCCGGATGTGTCTTTCTACCGCAACGCGGTGCCAATCGCCCGATCAGTTCCGCCAACTGCCGCGTTGTTTCGAACGGTCGCCGTTCGCGCTCCCGCGCTATCGCGCGCGCGAACTGCCGCGCCCTCCGTTCGTCGCCCAGTTCCCAAAAGATCTTCGCCAGCTCTTCCGAAGCCGCTTCATTCACGAGCCGGGCCGCCGTCTCGGCCTGCCTCTGATCCATCCGCATGTCCAGCGGCCCTTCCTGCTGAAAGCTGAATCCGCGCCCGGCCTCGTCCAGTTGCGGCGAGCTGACCCCTAAGTCCAGCAACACCCCATCGCAGCTCCCCGGCGGAATCCACTCCGCCAAC
>CAZHEW010000208.1:0-6360 GCA_964531815.1 uncultured Verrucomicrobiota bacterium | reverse complement strand
AGAGCGGGTAGTTGGTCGTGCAGACCAGCGACTCGTTCACCACATCCCAGATGGGAATCGTATCCGCGTAGCGGCTGCTGATTTCGCGGAAGCGCTTGCGGTAGAGCTCGCGCAACTCATTCGCATCCCCGGGCAGCCACGCTGGATTATAGGCGTGCCATAGCAGCGGATGGCCTTTCAGCGTGATGCCGTGCTTCGCGGCAAAGGCGAGGAAGCGGTCGGGCGGCGGGCGGCGCCAGATGTCGCGCGCCGGCTCGGAATACCGCAGTTCACCGCGCGCCGGTTCGAGGCCCTCCCAGTAAAACGGCACGGTGGCGAAATTGAACAGGCGCGCGAATGCCGATTCGTAGCGCTGCTCCAGGTCCTCCGGTTTCAACTGGCCCAACACGAAGGCATTGCAGCCAAACAGGAATTCGTGGCGGGTCTGGCGCGCCTCGACCCGGGCGCCCAGCGCGGGTTTGCCCGCCGCGTCCACCACCTCCAGCAGGCATTCGCCTTTGCGAAACTGCTCGATGTTGCGCTCAATTCGGGAGTTGACCTCGGGGCTGTTCCACGCGGCGCGATACGATTCCGGGACAGCCGCCCGGAGCCCGCCCGCCAGCGCGAGGGATAGCGCGAGAATACCCTGAACCGGCATAGTCGCTCTCCTGTTCCTCCTCTGTTGCGGACAAGGTTGGCCGCGGTGCGCCAGGGCGTGCCTCCGCACTGGTATAGGCATCATCGTCATCAAGACTGATTCTGGAGGAACCGCCGGGCATGTCAACTTGGCAAGCCCGCCAGGGACACTTCGCACGATCAACCGGGATGATTGTGCCTACTCGCCAAGGTTGCGGCGCAGCAGTTGGCGCAGCTTCAACGGGGACAGGACAGTGATCATCCTGCCCGTCACGGAAACCAGATTCTGCTGGCGGAACTTGGCGAGCGTGCGGGAAAAGGTCTCACTGACAGTGCCCAACTCCGAGGCGAGCACACGCTTGGTAGTCTTCAGTTCGATAGTCACGGTCCGGGCCGATTCGGGGTCGGGACAGCGCTTGATCAGCCAGTTCGCCAAGCGGGTCTCAACATCTTTGAGGGTCAAGTCTTCAAGTTGCGCGATGAGCGTGCGCAGGTGCTGGCTCATCGAGCCGAGCATCCGCAGCCCCAGTTCAGGCTGACGTTTGAGCAGGGAGATGAAGCCCGACTTCTCCACCAGCAGCACCTGCGAGGATTCCAGGGCGCGGGCGTCCGCCGGATAGCCGGTCGCGGTCGCCAGGGCCGCCTCGGCAAAGGACTCGCCGTCGCGAAAGACGCGGATAACCTGCTCCTTGCCGGCGGCGTTGACGCGGTGGACGTTGATGGCGCCTTTCTGCACGATGTAAAAGCCCTGCGCGGGGGCCCCTTCGCGAAAGAGGTAATCGTCCTTGTTCAGCGACTTGACGACAGTGATGGCCGCGACGGATTTCAAGTCTGCCGCCCCCAGGCCGGCGAAGAGCTGACAGCCGCGAAGCGTGCTGACAATCGCGGCCTGCTTGAATTCTGCGATCGAGTTGGCCATGTCGGTCAGTCTTCATTTGAACCGCTGCCGAGCTAAAAGTAAACCCTCCAATCCGGGGGCAGCCACTCCCGCCTGCCCCTTCTTGATGCCCGTATCCCGCGCGGTCGGCGGCCTACCCCGGCCCGGTCGCCTGGCGCCATGACCTCCCCAGCCGTGCGAAAGGGATATCAGCGGAGCTAATTATGATTCGTCCGGCGCATGCCTGCCAAGAAATGTCCATTCTTTGACAAGCATCGTGTAGTGAGTGGCTGGCAGCGCGGCCAAGGTAGCATAGACATTGTGGAAGAAGCCATTCATAAGCCCAAAGCCCCGGTTGGGCCGGCGGAAAGGAAGCGAAAACTCCCGGAGCGGACCGATGGCTGCCAAGAGACCGCCTTCGGCTCCCCACGCGATTTTCTGGACAACCGTTTCGTGTACGCGGTGGTGTCTGCGCGCGCCGGCGGCTTGTCGGTAGGCATCAACCTCAGTCCCGACAGGACCTGCAACTTCCAGTGCGTCTATTGTGAAGTGCACCGCGAGGGGCCGCGGTCCGAGGAGTTGTTGGACGTCGATGTCATGGCTGCGGAATTGAAAAGGACGCTGGCCCTGGTACGCAGCGGCTGTTTGCGCGAGCGGCCATATTACCGCGCGCTGCCGGATGATCTGCTCAAACTGCGGCACGTGGCCTTGAGCGGGGACGGCGAGCCAACTCTCTCGCCCCGGTTTGCCGAGGCGCTGCAGGCGGTCGTCCATGTCCGCGCCATGAGCGGGGCCCCGTTCTTCAAGCTGGTGCTGCTGACCAATGCAACCGGCCTGGACCTGCCCCACGTACAGAGTGGGCTCAAGCATTTCACATCCAGCGACGAGGTGTGGGCCAAGCTTGATGGCGGCACGCAGGCTTACGTGAACAAGATCAATCGGCCGACGGTGCCGCTCGATAAAATTGTGTCCAACATCCTGATGCTTGCCCGCCAGCGCCCAGTGATCATCCAGAGCCTCTTTCCGGCCCTCCATGGGGAGGAACCGCCGCTGGCGGAGATCGAGCAATATGCGGGGCGGTTGGTCGAACTGCAGCGCGCCGGTGCCCAGATTTCCCTTGTGCAGATTTACTCCGCCACGCGCCCGTCGCCCAACTCGGAAAGTGGGCATTTGCCGCTCAAAGTCCTCTCGCGCATTGCTCAGACTGTGCGCCAAGCCACCGGCCTGGCTGCCGAGGTCTTTTAGTCCTCAGGAGGCCGTGCCGGCCGCGTCAGCCTCGTAGTCCAGCCAATACTCCTTCAGAATCCGGACCTTTTCCCGGAGCTCGGAAAAGCTCAGCGGCTTGACGATACACGCTTGAATATCCATCGCATAGGCCAACTGAGTCTCGTTCGGGAGTTCGGTTGAACTCAGCACCACCACCGGCAATTTGCACGGGATTTCCGGATGCTGATGCAGCCAGCGGAGCACCTCCAGGCCGTCTTTGACGGGCATCTTCAAATCGAGCAGGAAGAGCGCCGGGAAGGGATGAGCGGCGCGGTTGGTGAACCGTCCTTCGCCGGCCAGGTATTGAATCGCTTCCTCACCATTGCCCACGACCTGCAAGGCGTTGAGCACCTGGTTTTCTTCAAATGCCCGACGCAGGAACATCACGTCGTTCGGGTCGTCTTCGGCCAACAATACCGGGCTGCGATTCAGCATAAAGTACCTGCGCACACTAATAGCTGATCGCCCCAGGGCTGGCAAGCCTGCCGTAGGACAGGGTGGCGGGGACCTGTTCTCCATGCCTAAACGGCTGACTCACGTCAGGCCGATAACCCGGCCTGACGGCAGCATCTTGATGCGGGCCGCGGCAGGCACTTTCGGCAAGCCGGGCATTGTCATGATGCTCCCGCAGATTACCACGATAAAGCCGGCGCCGGCGGAGATTCTCAGTTCGTTTACCCTGACGCGGAAACCGCTCGGGCGGCCGCGCCAGGCCGGATTATCCGAGAGTGACATCGGGGTCTTGGCGATGCACACCGGCAGCCGGGCAAAGCCGTGTTGGTTGAGCAGGTCGAGATCACGCCGTGCGTTGGGCTCAAAATCCACCCCCTCCGCTCCGTAGAGCCGACGCGCCACCGTCTCGATCTTGCGGTCCAGGGGCATCTCCAGCGGGTAAGGGAACCGCAGCTTGCGCCGGCGGTTCTTCTCAACCATCCGCAGCACGGCCTGGGCCAAGGCCAGCGCCCCTTCGCCCCCGCGCGCGTAATGCTCGGCGACCACCGCCTCAACACCCTGGCGGTTGCAGAAGCGGATGATCCGGGCCAGGTCTTCCGGCTTGTCATCCTTGAAGTGGTTAAGAGCCACGACGGGCTCGATGCCGAAAAGCCGTATGTTCTCGATGTGCTTGGCAAGATTACCCAGTCCGCCGACAGCGGTGAAACCGCCGTGGTAAGCCACCGCCTTTGCTGTCGCCACGATCACGGCTCCGGCGGGATTCAGTCCGGCCAACCGGCACTTGATATCGAAGAACTTCTCGGCGCCCAACTCGGTGGCGAAGCCTGCCTCCGTCACCACATAATCGGCCAGCTTGAGGGCCATGCGCGTGGCAATTGTGCTGTTGGTTCCCTGCGCGATGTTCGCAAACGGCCCGCCATGAACGAAAGCGGGGGTGCCCTCAAGCGATTGCACCAGGTTCGGGTGGATGGCCTCCCGGAGCAGGACCTGCATGGCCCCAACCGCTTCAATCTGGGAGGCCCGCACCGGCTGGTTGTCATAGGTGAAGGCCACGATCATCCTGCTAAGCCGTTCGCCCAAATCCCGACAATCCCGTGCCAGGCAGAGGATCGCCATCACCTCGGACGCCGGGGTGATGTTGAATCCGTCCCGGCGGGGAACGCCGTGCTTGACGCCGCCCAGCCCGATGATGATGTCGCGCAAGGCGCGGTCGTTCAGGTCAATGACCCGGCGCAGGACTATCTGGCGGGGGTCAATTCCCAGCTCATTACCGTGCTGGAGGTGATTGTCCAGCATCGCCGCCAGCAGGTTATTGGCTTTGGCCACGGCGTACATGTCACCCACGAAGTGCAGGTTAATTGCCTCCGCCGGCACCACTTGCGCCCGCCCCGCCCCGGTGCCGCCGCCCTTGATGCCGAAGTAAGGTCCCAGTGACGGTTCACGGAGACAGAAGATGGCTCGCTGCCCCAACTGCCGAAGCGCATCCGCCAGCCCAATAGTCGTGGTGGTCTTGCCGATCCCTTCGGGCGTGGGGGTCATGGCGGTGACCAGAACCAAGTGGCCGTCGGGCTGGTTCTGGCGGGCAGTGAGTTCATCAACAGGCACCTTGGCAATGAAATGCCCGTGCGGGAGCATGCTCTCCGTGTCCAGTTGCAGGTCTTTGGCCACTTCCGCAATCCGGCGTGGCGGCAGGTCATTGTTGACTAGGTGCGCTTCAGACATATCCCTCTGATAGCAGCAAACCGGCGGCCAAGGCGAGCCTATCTTTCTTTGCCCGGCGCGGAAACCCGAAACCGCCGCAGTGCCCGCTGAATCCTGGCCGCGCTTGACTTGCCGTTGGCTCCTTGAAACGATCCACCCTGTCGTATGCAGGAAACGTGCACTGCCAAACGCAAACCGCCGACCCGGAGCAGGATGCCAGCGCCGGGGGGCACAAGTGGGGACAGTATCGCTTGAACGTTACCGTCTACGGTCGCTCCAGCCACTTCCGCACCGTGACGTTTGATGTCCGGCGCAACGCGGTCCAGCTTATCGAACAACGGCTGCTTCCCCACGAATTCCGGATCGTCCCTGCGCGCGACTTCCGCCAAACCGCGCGGGCCATCCAGGACATGGTCGTGCGCGGCGCCGGCGCGATTGGAGCCACGGCGGCTTACGGCCTGGCCCAGGGCGCGCGCGCCTTCACGGGAGGCAGCCTGGCGCGCTTCCAGAAGCACGTGGACCGGGTTGCCAAGACTCTCAAAGCCGCGCGGCCCACCGCCGTTGATCCGGCCAACGCAATCAAGTACGTCGGTCAGGCCATGCGCGCCGGCCGGACGGTCGAGGAACGGCAGGCCCTGGCCCTGGCGGCGGCGGAGGAATTTGCCAACGCAGACGTTCGGCATTGCGAGGCCATCGGCCGGCATGGCGCCAGGCTCATTCGCAACGGCATGAACGTGCTCACCCACTGCAATGCCGGCTGGCTGGCCTTCGTGGACATCGGCAGCGCCACTGCGCCCCTCTACGCGGCGCAGGCGCGGGGACGGAAGTTCCACGTCTATTGCGACGAGACGCGGCCGCGCTCGCAGGGCGCAACCCTCACGGCGTGGGAGCTGGCCCAGCAAGGCATTTCCCACCAGATCATCGCCGACAACGCCGCCGGCCACCTGATGCAGCGCGGGAAGGTGGACCTGGTGATTGTGGGCAGCGACCGCACGTTGGGCCGCACCGGCGAAGTCGCCAATAAGATCGGCACCTACACCAAGGCCGTGCTGGCCCGGCGGCACGGAATCCCCTTCTACGTCGCGATTCCCCTCTCCACGATTGACTGGAACCTGAAGTCCGGGTTCGACATTCCCATCGAGGAGCGGCACGAGAGTGAAGTTCTCGGCGCGTGGGGCGTGGCGGCGGCGCCGGGCCGATCACGTTCGAGCCGGCGTGTCTATGTGCGCGTGGCCAACCCCGCCAGCGGGGCCTTGAATCCCGGCTTCGATGTCACCCCGGCGGAGCTGATCACCGGCATCATCACCCCGGCGGGCCTATTCAAGCCGCGGGAACTGTGGGCGCGGCGGCGGGAGTTGGGCTGGCCGGGCTGAGTCGAGGTTAGGAGAGCGCGATTCCAAGGCTGTTTTGGCGTTGGACCGCCGCCCAAGAGGGCTGCGGCACCGGTT
>CAZHEW010000207.1:0-6370 GCA_964531815.1 uncultured Verrucomicrobiota bacterium | reverse complement strand
TGGCCATCAACTACAAGACCCAGGATGTGGTGGCGGCCGTCAAGGCGTTTGCGCCTGCGGGGGTGAATGTCTGGTGGGAGACGCTGCGCGAGCCGGACTTCGACCGGGCGGTTTCGCTGATGGCGCTGCGGGGCCGGATGGTTGTGATGGCCGGGCGCGACGCCCGGCCGCCTTTCCCGGTCGGTCCATTCTATGTGAAGGACTGTTCGGTGCATGGCTTTGCGATGTTCAACGCCACCTCCCGCGAGCAGCGCGTGGCGGCCAACGCCATCAACCGCTGGGTGTCGGAGGGCAAACTGCGCGCGCGCATTGACCGGGTGCTGCCGCTCGCCCAGGCCGCCGAGGCGCATCGCCTGCAGGAAGAAAGCACGGTCCAGAAGACCGGGGTGCTGGCCGGCAAGCTCGTGCTCAAGCCGTAGCCGCACCCGCCCGAAAGCTTCGGACGGCGGTGGCAAGGCGCAGCGGCGTCACCGCTTTCCGCGCGGGGTCCAGCTTCCGAAAGCGGCGCGGCGCTGCGCTTCCCGCCGCAGTCCAAAACCGGGGTTGCTGTGAACAACTATTTTCAAGTTTGTGTTGCCAGCCCGCCTCTTGCGGCCTAAGTTAATCGCAGAAATAGCGCAATGAAGCATTCCGGCCGCAGCCGGCAAGCACAGCCCAATGACAATATGCTCGCGTCGAAAGTGAAGTCCTGTTCCAGCCGGCAAAGCTGGCGCGCGTTTACGCTTATCGAACTCCTGGTTGTTATCGCCATCATCGCCATCCTCGCCGCCCTGCTGCTTCCCGCGCTGGCCAAGGCCAAGGCCAAAGCCAACGCCATTACCTGTCTGAACAATCAGAAACAATGGGGACTGGCCGCCAGGATGTACTCCGATGACAACAACGACTACGTTCCGCAGGAAGGCAACACCATCGCCACCATTGACCGGAAGCCGGACAATGTGGACGCTTGGTACAATGTGGTTTCGGCCTATATCAAACAGCCCTCCCTCGTGAGCCTTTACACCGCGAATCCGCCCAATCCTCCGCTTCCGTCCACCCGGACAATCTACTCCTGCCCCAGCGCTGAGAAGCCCAGTTGGACCCCCTCGACGGCCAAGGCCTACTTCATGTACGGTGAGAATGGCCGGCTTTGCGTCAACAAGTCATCCGGCGGCGGCGGGGGCGCCCAAACCAAGTTCGGGCAAATTGTCTATCCGGTGGACACGATACTCTTTGCCGAAGTGAACGGCAACCGGTCCACCGCGGGCGCGGCCCAGTCCAATGTGACCGGCCAGTATGCCGTCGCCAAGCACGACGGGCGCGGCCAATTCGCCATGTGCGATGGCGGCGCGCGATCGGCCCGAACCAACGACTTCCTCCGGACCGCCTCAGAATCCAACAGTTGCAAAGCGGAATGGGACCGGGCCAAAATGCCCCGCAAGATGTATTGGTACCCCACGCCCAACACGCCGGACTCTTAATCCAACACCGTCACACCGCTTAACCATTTGATAGCTCTTTACGTGCAACAAGTCTCCCTGTCACCACAACAAACCAAAACCCATTAGTATTATGAAAAAAACACTCCTCGCCCTTGCGGCATTCGCCGGCATCGCACTCACTGCGCACGCCACTTCGGTCTTCAGCGACAACTTCGACAGCTACGCTGACGGTTCGCTTACCACGGTAGCTGCGCCAACGTGGTTCATGCACAGTGGAACCGCCGGCCAACTGCAGGTCGCCAACGGCCAGTTGCTCCTCGGCGGATCCAACGGTGAAGACGTCAGTGCCTATATCACCAACTCCGCCTTCCCCAATCCGTTCCCCAACGGCCCCGGCAACGGCAGCCTCTATGCCAGTTTCACCATCAACATGAGTGCAACCACCCTGCCGACCGGCATAGGAACCTATTTCTTCCACTTCAAGGACACCTCTACCTCTAACTTCCGGGCCAGAACCTGGGCGAGTACTGTGGATGCTGCCACCGGGAAGTTCCGCCTCGGCGTCAGCGCGACGGGGAACGCCCCCGTCTATATAGCGACGGATTTCGATCCGGGCACTACCTATACCATTGTGGTGAAGTGGAATCTGGAGCAGACCAATGCCACCGTTTGGGTGAACCCCGTCTCGGAAAGCAGCATGTTGAACCGGGCTGATTCTGCCGACACGAGTCTCCCGGCACCATTCAATACCTACTGTGTCAGTCTGCGCGAGGGCACTGTCTCCACAGGCGCAGGTTTAATCACGTTTGATGATCTCAAGGTCGGCACGACGTTCGCTGACGTTTATACTCCCGGCGGTCCCCCGTCCATCGGAGGCATTGCCAACCAGAGCATCCAGAAGGACAGCAACACCGGGCCGGTCCCCTTCACCGTTGACAGCCCGACATACGCCCCCGGCACCCTGACGCTCAGCGGGACGTCGGACAACACGACCCTGGTGCCCAATAACCCGGCGAACATCAGTTTCGGCGGCAGCGACCAGAACCGCACGGTCACCGTTACTCCCGCTACCGGACAGCAGGGCCAGGCCACGATCGAAGTTGTGGTCACCGACCCAGCCGCCCAGACGGGAAACACCACCTTCCAAGTCAAAGTCGGGGCGCCGGCTTTTGTTACCGGTGTGGCCAATCAATTGACTCCGACCAACACGCCCACGGCGGCCATTCCGTTCACACTCTCGGACGCTGAGGGCGACACCCTCACTGTAACCGGCACCTCCTCCAACCCGACTCTGGTTCAGGACACGGATATCGTTGTCAGCCCCGCGAGCAGCACCAGCACGAGCCGCACGGTGCAGATCACGCCGCAGCCGAACAAGGCCGGCATCACGACCATCACCCTGACTGTCAGCGACGGTTTCACCAGCGCCACCACGAGCTTCACGCTCAATGTGTATCAGCAGCTTGGCGAGTTGCTGCTGGGCGACACCTTCACCTATGACGATGGCGAAATCAATTCTGTCAGTGGCGGATTCTGGCAGGCGCACAGCGCGGCCGCCTCGAACGATTGTGTGGTGGTCAACAACCAGTTGCGGGTTGCCTACACCAATTCCGAGGATGTGAACGGGACCTTCACCAACTCGGTTTACCTCGTGGCAACCGGCGACAGCTCGCCTCCTTACGCCTTTGCCGGCGTGATTCTCTATTCCAGGTTCACGGTGAATTTTGAATCGCTGCCGTCCAGCAGTGGTGCATATTTCGCGCATTACAAGGACTTGGGCACCTCTAACTTCCGCGCTCGCGTCTTTGCACAGACCGACGGGGCGGAAGCCGGCAAGTTCCGCCTGGGCATTGCCAACGGAGGCAGCAGCGCCTCGGCCGTTGTCCCGCAAGACCTCAGTCTGGGGACCACCTATACCGTTTACACGCGGTACAATGTGAGCACCGCCGAGAGCACTCTGTGGGTTAACCCCAGCTCCGAAGCCAGCGGGGGAGTTACTGCCACGGATAACACCAGCCCGATTGAAATTGACAAGTATTGCTTCCGTCAGACCTCGGGCATCGGAGTGGCGCTTGTGGATGACCTGCTCATCGGCTCTGCCTGGAGTGACGTTTTCACGGCGCCCTCACTGTCCGCAACAACCATCAGCACCGGCAGCGGCAACTGGGATTCCTCCAGCAGCACCCTTAGCTACACGGGCGGCAGCGGCTCGCAGTTCGTCCTGCTGGAGTCTGCCAGCGCGACGGCCCCGATGGGTTCCTGGACTCGCGTGGCTACCAACTTCGCCACTCCGGGCAGCTTCAATATCCCGGCGGTCGGCACGGCGGCGCCGAAGTTCTATCGCGTTGTGAGCGAATAAACGCGCCCGCTCGGCAAAACTGCATACCCTTCGCGGGCCGGGTCACAAGACCCGGCCCGCTTTGCGTATCAGGATGCGCCATGTAGGATTCAAGCCTGGTTGCTGCCGGAAAATGGGCTCGCAGCTTCTTCAACCCGGCGTCGTGGGGGCCACTTAGAATGGCGGCAAGGCGTTCGCCCCTTAAGGCCATGCGCAACCTCCAGGGGTTGCGCACGGCGGGAATTGGCCGGCGCGAATCAGAAGGCAGTCCGCCGCCCGGCCTCGGCTCCGACCATGTTTCGGGGGGGCGGCTGCTGAGGTTTTTCCGCGAGAGGCGGGCGCCCTTGATGGGCACCTTGTTGTTTCTTGTGGTCGTTTGCGTGTTCCTGCCCTCGCTGCGCAACGGTTTCGTCAACCTCGATGACAATGTTTACGTTTACGACAACTCCCGGGTTCTGCAAGGGTTGACCCTGGAAAACCTGCGGTGGGCGTTTGCGAACCTCGAGGCGGGCTTCTGGCATCCGCTGACATGGCTCACCATCATGCTGGACTGCGAGCTCTTCGGCTTGCGCGCGGCGGGGCATCACCTGACCAGCCTGTTGCTCCATGCCGCCAACACCCTCCTGGTCTTTCTCGTCTTCCGGCGTTTGACGGGCGCGGCCTGGCGCAGTTACGTCGTGGCGGCCTTGTTCGGGCTGCACCCGTTGCATGTCGAGCCGGTCGTCTGGGCCGCAGACCGCAAGGATGTGTTATGCACGCTGTTTTGGCTGCTCACCATGCTGATGTACGCCAGATATGCGGAGCAGTCGGCAGGGGGTGATCGGCCGTCAGCAACCAGCAGCCAGAAGTCCGGGGCGCGCGCCGCAGACAGCGGACTGCGGACCAAAGACAACGAAACACCGATTACTAGTCGCCGGGCATTGTTCTACATTTTATCCCTGCTCTTCTTCGCCTGCGGCCTGATGAGCAAGACGATGATCGTCACGCTCCCGCTGATCCTGCTCCTGCTGGATTGGTGGCCCCTTCGCCGGCTCGAACGATCGGATGCCGCGCAACTTCCAACCCGCAACTCCCGGCGATCAGCTTTCCTCAAACGCATACTCGAGAAGCTGCCCTTCCTGGCCGCCGCATTCATCTGTGGTTTGATTACCGTGCATGCCGAGCGGGGCGTTGGAGCGTTGCCCACGGCGCTCGATGTGCCCATTCCTGACCGCGTCGCCAATGCACTCCTTTCATCACTAAGGTACCTCGGGCAGATGGTTTGGCCGACGGACCTGGCTGTATTCTATCCTTTTCCCCGGGCATTTTCCGCAAAGGCACTTGTGGTGGCGGGGGCGCTGCTGCTGCTCATGTCCGCTTATGCGTGCTGGAGCGGGCGCAGGCGGCCCTGGGGGACCTTTGGCTGGGCGTGGTACCTGGTAACACTGCTGCCAGTGATCGGGTTGATACAGATCGGCGCGCACGCGCATGCGGATCGCTACACCTATGTGCCGTTAGTCGGAGTGTTTATTCTCCTGGTTTGGGGGGCGCATCACCTCACCCGGCATTGGCGCTCGCAGCGGCTGATCCTGTCGTTGGCAGGCGGTGCGGCGGTATTGGTGTGCGCCGTCCTGACAATGCAACAGATCGGGTGTTGGAAGGACAGCGAGACCCTCTTCCGGCACGCCCTGGCCGTAACTCGGGACAACGAACTGGCGCACAACAACCTGGGCACAACGTTGGCCCGACAGGGCCGGTTGGACGAAGCCGTCTTCCACCTTCAGGAGGCCCTGAGACTAATGCCCAACTACCCGGGCATCGAGAACAACCTGGGCACAGCCCTCGCCAAACAAGGGCGATTAGATGAAGCCCTGCCGCACCTGCGCGAAGCAGTTCGATTGGCGCCCGGCGACGCCGGGGCGCACTGCAACCTCGCTGACGCACTAGCATGGAAAGGGCGGCTTGACGAGGCCATTGCTGAATACCAGGCAGCGATCAAGCTGAACCCGAACGCGGCCGCCACACACTGCAACCTCGGCAACGCTCTGGCCGGGAAAGGGCTTTTCGACGAGGCAATTGCATCGTACCACCAGGCCCTGAAACTGGACCCTGCTTCCATTGACGCGCATAATCGCCTGGGGACGGTTCTAGGCCTCCGTGGCCGTCTCGATGAGGCGACAGGGCAGTTCCACGAAGCCCTCAAGTTGGATCCTGAAAGCGCGGAAGCCCTCTGCGGGCTGGGGATCGCGCTGGTGAGACAGAATCGCCTGGAGGATGCGATCACCCGCCTGCGAGCCGCCCTGGATCGGAATCCGAACTATGCTGAGGCGCACTGCAACCTGGGGGTCGCGCTGGGCACGAAAGGGCGGCTGGAGGAAGCTGTCTTCCATTTGCGCGAAGCCCTCAGGCTCCGGCCCGACTACGCTGACGCGCAGAACAACCTGCGCGCCGCCCTCGATCTCAAGTCCTCCACCCCAGCGCCACCCTCCTCGCTCCCGCGTCCCTGAAACCGCAACTCGCGTTCCAGTCTGCGGCGGCCTTGGCCAGGGATGTCCGCGCCCCTTCATGCACCGCGCTCGCAGCGCGTATGCATGAAAGCGAGCGCAAGCTGGAAAGACGGGGCTAACGCAGA
>CAZHEW010000206.1:0-6396 GCA_964531815.1 uncultured Verrucomicrobiota bacterium | reverse complement strand
ACAGCAGTGTCTTCTCCCGACCCCGGCGGCGCGGGCAAGAGGGAAAGCCAGGTTGGATACTATGCGCAGAATACTCCTTCCCGTTCTGGTTACCGCCGGGCTGCTCGACGCGGGTTTGCTGCTGGAATCAGCCCCGGCCCAAGTCTCCATCAACTCGCTGGCCGGCGGCCCGTATCACCAGGACTTCGACACGCTGGCCGAGTCGGGCACAAGCAATCCCTGGCAGGACAACGCGACACTGCCCGGTTGGTACACCGCCACCAATACCAGCGGCGGCAAGGTGCTCACCTACCGAGCCGGGGCTGGCACGATCGCCACTGCCGCGCTATACAGCTTCGGCACTAATGGGATAAACCCCGCCTCCGACCGCGCACTTGGTTCGCTTGCCTCAGGAACGAGCGGCACGCTGGCTTATGGCGTCCGCTTCGCCAATGACACGGGCGCGGACATCACCAGCATCACAATCACCTGCACCGGCGAGCAATGGCGCAAAGGCGAGAATACCGCTGCGCAAACCCTGGCCTTTTCCTACCGCGTCAGTGCCACGCCCATCACCAGTCCCGACCCGGCAAATACCGGTTCCTGGACGCCTTTCGCCGCTCTGGATTTCCACACGCCCACGGTCGGCGCCGGCTCGACCGGTTTGGATGGGAACGCCGCGGCCAATCGGCAGGTGTTTTCCGGCCTCCTCCTGACCGGGGTCGCGCTGCCGCCAGGATCGGAACTCTTCCTGCGCTGGCGGGATATTGACGATTCCGGCAATGACCATGGCGTGGCGATTGACGACCTAACTGTGAACTTCAGCACCGGAACGATTTCGACCAACGCGCCCACCTATGCCTCAGTGACCCCGCAGGCGCAAACCAACAAGGCCGGAACGACCGTCTTCCTGACGGCCTCGAGCGATGGCTACCCCTCCATTTCGCTTGCCTACCAGTGGCGCAAAGACGGCACGCCCCTGAGCGATACCGGCAACATTTCCGGCAGCGCCACCCCGACCCTCACTCTAACGAACGTCCTCGCCGCCAACGCGGGCAGCTACGACGTCATCGTCGCCAACTCGGCGGGCTCCGCCACCAGCGCCGTCGCAACAGTGACCGTGCAGGATCCGGCCATCCAGTCTCAGTCGGCAGACCGGGCGTGCCTGGGAGGCGAGAATGCCACGCTCACCGTCACGGCGCGGGGCACTCCGGCACTCACTTACCAGTGGCTCTTCGGCAGCACGCCCATTGCGGGGGCAACCCGCAGCGCTCTGTCCCTCTCCAACCTTCAAGCCACCAACCAAGGCATTTACACCTGCTGGGTGACCAACGGCCTCGGCGCCAGCGGCGCCAGCGCCCCCATCACGCTCACCGTGACCGTGCTTCCCAGTGTCACGCTGGCTCTATGGGACTTCAACGACACGAATGCTCCCGTGGCCTCGCCGCCGCCCTCGATCGGCGCCGGCGCCGTGTCGCTGGTCGGCGGCGTGTCGGCCACTCTGGCTGCAGGCGCGTCTTCGGATCACAACCCGACCGGGACCAACCTGGCCTGGAACACCACGAGCTACCCAGCCCAGGGCGCCGGCAACAAGACCGCCGGAGTGCAATTCAACGTCAGCACGCTCGGCTACCAGAACATCTACCTCGCCTGGAACCAGCGCCACAGCAACACTGGCAGCAAGCACACCCGCCTGCAGTACAGCGCCGACGGTGTGACCTTCGAAGACCTCGATTTCAACACCATGGCCAATGGCGAGACCTTCGTGTCCCTCGCGCGCGAGCTCGCCGCCCTCCCGTCCGCCAACAACAATCCCGACTTCGCCTTCCGCATCGTCACTGAGTTCGAGAGTCCTTCCAACCCAAACTATGTGGGCACTGACGGCAGCTACAGCCCGGCCGGCACCATCCGGTACGACCTGGTGCGCGTTTATGGCGACTCCTACAGCGCGGGGACTGTCGCTCCCGTTACCATCAGCAACCTCGTTGGCGGGACGCTCAGCTACGGCGGCGGCGGGGGCTCGCAGTTTGTTCTCATGGAGGCGCCGGACGCGACGACCGTTATGGACAATTGGGCGCGGGTCCGGACCAACACAGCTACCCCTGGAGTGTTCACCATCCCGGCGGTGGGCGTGTCGGCCCCGAAATACTACCGCGTCAAGAGCGAGTAGGGCGCGCGTCCTGGGGCCCCAAATCCGGGCTTGAGTCAAAGCGAGCGGTTTGAGGTGTCGGTTTGCGGTTGACACTTGCAGGGCTTGTCTGTCAGCCTGTGTTTGCCTGGTTGGAATGCCCCCAATCAGGGGCAAGGCCCTGCCAGGCGGTTGCAGGCCGCTCAATGATGAAAGTTGAATTGATATGAAAAGAACCTCGCTTGTGATAGCTGGAATCTGTTTGCTCGGGACCCTGTTGTTCACCTCGAGCTGTGCCCCGCCGCCCCCATCCGAACCGGTCAAGATTGGCGCGCTGTTCTCCGTGACCGGGCCGGCGTCCTTCCTGGGCGCGCCGGAGGAGAAGACCGTGCAGATGCTCATGGAGCAGATCAATGCGGCGGGCGGCATCAATGGCCGGAGGCTGCAGTTGGTGGTCAAAGACACCGCCGGCAGCCCCGAGAAGGCGGTGTCGTTTGCGAAGCAGTTGATCGAGGAAGAGAAGGTGCTGGCCATCATCGGCCCGTCCACCAGCGGCGAGACCCTGGCGATCAAGGACTTGTGCGAGGAGAACAAAATGCTGCTCGTCTCCTGCGCCGCCGCGGAAACCATCGTCAACCCCGTGGCCAAGTACGTGTTCAAAGTGCCCCAGAAGGACAGCCAGGCAGTGACCTGGATATACCGCACGATGAAGGAGAAAGGCATTTCCAACATTGCGCTTGTGAGCAGCACCGACGGCTACGGCGCGGCGGGCAAGAAGCAGCTCGAGGACCTGGCCCCGGCGGAAGGCATCACCATCCTGGCCAATGAAGTATATGACAAGCAGGCGACGGACCTGACGGACGTGCTGACGAAGATCAAGGGCAATTCCAGCGTCCAGGCGGTGGTGAACTGGTCAATCGTGCCGGCCCAGTCCATCGTGGCCAAGAACATGAAGCAGCTTGGTTTGAACGTGCCGCTGTTCCAGAGCCACGGGTTTGGCAACCTCAAGTACGTCCAGCAGGCTGGTGTGGCCGCCGAGGGCATCCTGTTCCCCGCCAGCCGGTTGCTGATTGTGGATGACTTGCCGGCCGACCACCCCCAGAAGAAGGTGCTGGCAACCTACAAGAAGGATTACGAAAGCCGCTACAAGGAAGACGTCAGCACCTTCGGCGGGCACGCTTATGACGCGCTAATGGTTGTGGTGGAGGCGCTCAAGCAGGCGGGCGAGCCGGATCGGGAGAAGGTGCGGGACGCGCTCGAGACCCTGACGGGCTTCGTCGGCACTGCCGGCGTGTTCAATTTCTCGGCCACCGACCACACCGGCCTCGATTTGACCGCCTTCGAGATGCTGACGGTCAAAGACGGCAAGTTTGTGATGTGTAAGAAATAGCGCCTATCATGCCGACAGGTTGTGACGGCCCCACGCCCCGGCGGATGTGCCGACCGGGGCTTTTGTTTTAGAGCACGGCGTGTGGAAAACGGAAGCTTAGCGCTGCAGTACCTGCTATCGGGCATCACCAAGGGCAGCATCTACGCCGTGGTGGCGATCGGGTTCAACCTCATTTACAGCGCGACGGGCATCATCAACTTTGCGCAAGGCGAGTTCCTGATGCTGGGGGGGATGGTGGCGGTCACGCTGGCAGTTTACGTGCCGCTGCCGGTGGCGGTGACGGGCGCCGTGGCGATCGTCGCGCTGGTTGGCTGCGTGCTCGAGCTGACGTTTTTCCGGCGGCTGCGGCGCCACTCTGTCCTGCACCTGGTGATCATCACGATGGGCTTGTCCATCGTCATCCAGGAGGCGGCGCTGCATATCTGGGACGAGAAGGTGCGCTCGCTTCCCTATTTTACGGGCAACGAAGTGTCGTCCTTGCGATTCCTGGGGGCGGCGATTTCCCCGCAGGTGTTGTGGGTGCTGGGCACGGTGGCGCTGGTGGTGCTGGGGCTGCATTTCTTTCTGCGCCACACCCTCCAGGGCCGGGCGATGCGGGCTTGCTCGTCGAATCCCGAGGCGGCGATGCTTGCCGGCATTAACATTCCCAACATGCGCACGCTCTCCTTTGGGCTGAGCGCCGCCCTGGGCGCGCTGGCCGGCTGCGTGATTTCGCCGATGACCCTGACCCATTACGAGATGGGCGCGCCGCTGGCGATCAAGGGCTTTGCCGCCGCCATTCTCGGCGGACTGGGCAATCCCATGGCGGCGGTCGCCGGGGGGCTGCTGGTGGGGGTGCTGGAGGCGGCCAGCGTGAGCCGCCTGCCCGCGGTGTATAACGATGTCGCCGCGTTTGCCATCCTGCTGCTCGTGATCTTCGTGCGGCCGCAGGGCTTGTTTGGCGCCCCGGCGTCCGACAGTGTGAGGGAACATTAGAACGCCAGCTTCTATGCCTCGCTCGCGCCAGATGCTTTTCCTCGCCCTGTTCCCGGTGGTGGTGGTGGGCGCGCAGCTTGTCATGCGGGCGACGGCAACGGAGTACTGCCTGACGCAGCTCACGATGGCGGTTTATTACGCGATTGTGGTCATGGGCCTCTGCCTGCTGATGGGCTATGCGGGGCAGGTGTCGCTGGGCCACGGCGCGTTCTTTGCCATTGGCGGCTATACCTCGGCGGTCCTGACCACGCATGATTTCTCCGGCGTGAAAGCCACCGCGTGGGCCAGCGCGCTGGAGCGGGCGCATCTGCTCGTCACGAAGCAGGATTTGTACGGCCATACGGCGTTGTCCGTCTCGCCGTGGGCGGCCTTTGTGGCGGCGATGCTGATTACGTTGGCCATTGCCTTGCTGATCGGTTATCCGGCGCTAAGGCTGCGGGGGCATTACCTGGCGATGGCAACGCTCGGCTTTGCTCTGATCGTCAGCAAGATGCTGCTGGGCAGCGCCGTGACCGGTTCGGCGGACGGCATCCACGGCGTGCCGGAGTGGAAGCTGTTGCCGGGGCTGACCGTCACCGGCAAGAGCGCCCTGCGCGTCCAGAACTACTACATCGCTTCCGGCCTGGCGCTGTTGCTGCTGCTGGTGTTGCGCAACCTGCTCCAGTCCCGCGTCGGGCGGGCGCTGCTGGCGATTCACGACCGCGAGACCGCCGCCAATGCGATGGGCATCAACACCGCCGCCTACAAGCTCAAGGTCTTCGTGCTGAGCGCCCTGCTGGCGGCGATGGCCGGCGTGTTCTTCACCCACTACACCGGCGGCATTGCGCCGTCCGAAGCCGGCGCTTTGAAATCAGTCCGCTATGTGGCGCTGGCAGCCGCGGGCGGCATGGCCAATCTTTGGGGCGTAACCGTGATGAGCATCGCCCTGAACTACTTCTCCCTGCGCGGCTGGTTCGGGAGCTACGACAACGCCGTGTTCGGAGCGATCCTGATCCTGATCATCTCGCTGGCGCCGGAGGGCCCGCTCAAACCCCTGGGCTTGTGGCTCAGGCGCATGGCGGGCACCCGTGACCCTGAAAGGAGGCCCCAGCATGGCGCTTCTTGAAGCCGTGGACGTCCGCCGCCGCTTCGGCGGCCTGGCCGCCGTGGACGGCGTTTCGCTCGCCGTCAACGCCGGCCAGATCAAAGGCGTCATCGGCCCCAACGGCGCGGGCAAGACCACCTTGTTCAACATCATCTCCGGCCTGCTCAAGCCCGACGCCGGCCGCATCACCTTCAAGGGCCGCCCGATCACCGGCTTGAAGCCCTACGAGATTGCCCGCGCCGGCGTGTCGCGCACGTTCCAGAACCCCAGCCTGTTTCTCCAGATGAATGTCCTGGAAAACGTCATGGTGGGCCGCCACAGCCGCACGCGCTGGGATTTCTTTGGGTGCGGCTTGCGCTGGCCGGGCCAATCCCGGGAAGAGCGGGCCATTGGCGCGGCGGCCCTGGCCCAGCTGGATTACGTGGGGCTGGCGGATTTGGCGGACCGGCCGGCGGGAGCGCTGCCGTTTGGGCAGCGCCGGATGGTCGAGTTGGCGCGGGCGCTGGCGACCGAACCGGAGATGCTGCTGCTGGATGAGCCGGCCAGCGGATTGAACACGCGCGAGAAGGAAGACCTCGGCGTGTTGATCCGCAGGATTCGGGACCGGGGTATAACCGTTCTGCTTGTCGAGCACGACATGGCGGTGGTGATGGGGCTTTCGGACGACATCACGGTGCTGCACAATGGACGGCCGATTGCCGAGGGCGCGCCGCACGCCGTGCAGAACGACCCCAAAGTGGTCAGCGTGTACCTGGGCGAAGACTTTCAAGGCGACGACGAAGGCGGGGAGGCGCTCCCGAGCCGCCCGGCCAGCCCAACCCCGACATGTTGCTCCAGGTA
>CAZHEW010000205.1:0-6412 GCA_964531815.1 uncultured Verrucomicrobiota bacterium | reverse complement strand
CTAATCCGTGCCCTTCCGCCTCGTGCCGAAGCAACCGCCTGTCCGCACGGCACTTCCGCACCTTCTCTGCCCGCGCGCCCCACCTCCTCACCATCGTCCTCCCCCCGTCCCACTACCGTAGAACCTCTAACTTCAAGTTAGAGGTCCTCCGGTAGTGGGACTGGGGGGCAACGGACCGGAGACGGAGAGGTTGGGCGGGGTGTTCCAGCCCAAAAACGTGCCGGTGGCTCGCCCACGCGCTCAGCCAGCCATGATTTGCCGGCGGAAGAACCCACAATTCCGATGCCGGCCTCACGTTGGCCGGGGCGCATCCCAGAGCGGGAGTGCTCCCTGTTCACCCTGGAGCGGTGGCGTGTTTTCGTCGCGTGGTTCAGTCCGGCAGATCCCGCCATTGCCGGCGTGCCAGGTAGGGGTCAATCCGCACCAGCAGCCAATAGGCCCAGCGTTGCTTGAGCCGACGCCACAACGTGCGGGTCTCGCGCCATTGTTCCCGCGTGATCTGCCGGCAATGCCGAAGGGCGTCGGCAAATACTGCGCGCGCCTCCGCCGCGATCTCCGGCCCTTCAAACCGGATCATCAACTCGTAGTTGATGTTGAGGCTGCGCTGATCCAGGTTGGCCGAGCCGACATAGACCGCCTCGTCCGCAATGATCAGCTTCGCGTGCAGCACTTGGGGCTGGTACTCGAAAATCTGTACCCCGGCGTTGAGAACCCGGCGGTAGAGACTTCGCCCCGCCAGTTGTGCGATGGGCACATCGGATTTGCCCGGCAGCAGCAAGTGCACCGCCCCACCGCGCCGGACCACCCGCGCCAGGTCCCGTCGAATTCGCCACGTCGGCAGAAAGTAGGGCACCATGATCCGCACGTTTGCCGCGCGCGCGAGGTCATCCCGCAACGCCCGCTTGATGGGGCTGCGCCCGCGGCCCGGCCCGCTTAACAGCAGTTGCACGTTTGGGGTCTGCACCTGCTTGTGCGCAGTGGATCGGCGCAGGCGGACGAAGCGCTTGTGCTGGAAATCAGCGCGCGCGAACATCTCCTCAAACGCCGCCGCCAGTTGCCCCGGCAACGAACCTTCCACCTTCAGCCCCAGGTCATACCAGCCGCGCGTTATCCCGTCGCCGTCGTAATCCGCAGCGACGTTGGACCCGCCTACGAAGGCCACTCGCTCGTCGCATACCAGCAGCTTGCGATGATCGCGGATGCCCAAACGTTCGAGTGCAAGCGGATTGAACTGCCGGACCTCGCCCCCTGCTGCGCGCAACGGCTGCCAGAATGACGACCCCAGCCCCATCGAGCCAAGCGCGTCCACCAGGACCCGCACCCGCGCGCCGCGCTGCCGGGCGGCAACCAGCGCAGCGCGGAATCGCTCGCCCACGGAGTCCGGCGCGAAAATGTAGGTCTCCAGGCAGACGGCGGTCTGCGCGTTCTTGATGGCGGCGAGCATTGCGGGAAACATCTCCCGCCCTGATTTCAACCAGCTCCACTCAACAGTAACAGGCTCGCCCGTCATCCCGGGCAGCATATTGGGCCGGAGCGACATTTGCAATTGAGCGAATTCCTCTCTACCTTGTCGCCGACCAATGCATTCTATGTCTGTGCGACGCATACTGAGCATATTAGGTGCTGCCTGGTTCTGCGTTGAGGGGGCTTCCGCCCTGGCGGCTCACACGCAGGCCCGGCTTGTGCTCGCCGCAGAAACCGCCCGGCCCGGGGATACCGTCCTTGCGGGGATACAGCTCCGCATGGACCCGCGCTGGCACACCTACTGGCGAAACCCGGGTGCATCCGGGATGGCAACTGCCATTGATTGGCAATTGCCCGAGGGTGTCGTCGCCGAAACCATTCAATGGCCGGTTCCGGAGAAGTACCCGGAAGAAGACCTGATCACTTACGTATATACCAACGAAGTGGTCCTGCAGGTGGCGCTGAAGCTAGCGCCTGATTTGCGCCCCGGACCGCTGGATCTGAGAGCCCAGGTCTCGTGGCTGGAGTGCTCGGTGGCCTGCATTCCCGGCAAGGCCAATGTGCAGGCCGCGCTCAAGATTGGCGCGGAAACCAAAGCGTCGAAGGACGCCGCCCTGCTCAAGTCCTGGCAGGGCAAGCTCCCGAAGAGCGGGGACGGGGTGTCGGCCCGTGCGTGGTGGGCGTCTCCCCCTTCCGCCAACTCCCGCGTTATCATCCTTGAATGGAGTTCGGCCGCTGCCGTTACCGAGGCGGACTTTTTCCCTGACGCCAGTGAGGAGTTTGAAGTGCAGCCCGCCACCGAGCGAGTTGAGGCTGCCCCGGGGACAATCCGCCTGCGCAAGGAGGTCACCAAATTGCAGGGTGCCTGGCCGCGGCAAATCGCCGGCCTTCTGATTCAGCAATCGGGTGCCACGCGTTTGGCCTATGACGTCCGCCTGCCGGTCAGCAATTCAACGGGCAGCACTGGGAAGGGGCTCGATCAATCCGCTGCGGCCGGCCTTATAGCTCCTTCGCTCTGGAAGATGCTGGTTTACGCATTCCTTGGCGGGCTGATTCTAAACGTGATGCCGTGCGTGCTGCCCGTCATCGCATTGAAGATCCTTGGTTTTGTGGGGCAGGCGAGGGATGAACCTCGCCGCGTCCGCAAGCTGGGGCTGATCTACGCGCTGGGGGTGCTTCTCTCGTTCCTTGTGCTGGCCGGGCTGGTGATTGGCGTCAAGGCTGCCGGACATAAAGCCGGCTGGGGCATGCAGTTTGGCAACCCGCAGTTCCTGGTCCTGCTCACCATGCTGGTGACGCTTGTCGCCCTGAACCTCTTTGGTCTGTTCGAGATCAATCCCGGTGGCCGCGTTTTTGATGCCGCGGGCACCCTGGCCTCGAAAGGAGGTTCGGCGGGCGCTCTTGCTAATGGCGTGCTCGCTACTATTCTGGCCACTCCGTGCACCGCCCCGTTCCTCGGCGCAGCGTTAGGTTTCGCTTTCAGCCAACCCCCGGCCATCATCATCCTGATGTTCCTGGTCGTTGGCCTCGGTCTGGCCGCCCCCTATGTGGTGCTGAGTTGGCACCCGGCGTGGTTGAAGTTCCTGCCCAAGCCGGGTGCGTGGATGGAGCGTTTCAAGGTGGCGATGGGCTTCCCAATGCTGGCGACGGCTGTGTGGCTGTTCAGCCTCACTCCTCTACACTATGGCAGACGCTCGCTGTGGCTTGGCCTGTTCCTCGTCATCCTCGCGCTGGCAGCCTGGGTTTATGGAGAGTTCTTCCAGCGCGGACGCGCCCATCGCGGCTTGGGTCTTACGGTCGCTCTGGTTCTCTTGGCCGGGGGGTATCTCTACGCGGTTGAAGGGCAGTTGCGCTGGCGCTCACCGGTTCCCGAAGCCCTTGCGGGCGGCAGCCTCAAGGGAAGCACGCGGGGCATTGAATGGCAGCGCTGGAGCCGGGCCGCACTGGCCGAGGCGCGTGCCCAGGGCCGGCCCGTTCTGGTCGATTTCACCGCCGACTGGTGCCTGACCTGCCAGGCAAACATGCGCGTTGCCATCGACATCCCCTCCGTTCGCGCCAAACTAAAGCAAATCAACGCTGTCGCCCTGCTCGGCGATTACACGCGACTGCCCGACGACATTACCGCCGAACTGAATCACTTCGGCCGCGCGGGCGTGCCGCTGGTGTTGGTCTATCCTCGGAATCCCGCCGAACCGCCGCTGGTGCTGCCGGAAGCCTTGACGCCGAGAATCGTGCTCAACGCGCTGGAGCGCGCCGCGCGGTAGGGAATTTCGGGGCACCCGATTTGCACAACTGCCGGAACTGTGCTTCTTTGTAGGCGAAAGGCATAAACTTAACAGATTGCCTGTTGATCAATCATGAAACGCATATTGACAGTGTTAACCCTGTTCGGGTTCATCGGCGGCGCACTGGCGGCCGCCGAGGTTGGCGAGGCCGCGCCAGGTTTCTCAGCCACCGACATCAATGGCCAAGCTCATAAGCTAAGCGACTACAAGGGCAAGATCGTGGTGCTGGAGTCCTACAACCTCGACTGCCCTTTTGTTCGCAATCATTACCGCAGCGGCGCAATACAGGAGTTACAGCGCGACCTGACCGCCAAGGGCGTGGTGTGGCTGATCGTGAACTCCGTCTCGCCGAAGCACCCGAACCATCGGACTGTCGAGGCCGCCAAAAAGGAATGGACCAACCAGAAGATCGCCGCCACCGCCTGGCTGGACGACGGCTCCGGCCAGATCGGCAAGGCTTATGGCATGAAGACCACGCCGCACATGTTCGTCATTGATAAAGAGGGTGTCCTGGCCTACCAGGGCGCGATTGACGACCGTGCGGCCTCGGACGGCAACCCGCGCACCGCCCGCAACTATGTGCGCGAAGCAGTTCAGAAGCTGCAGGCGGGAGAGAAGCCGGCCGTGTCCCGGACGAAGCCCTACGGCTGCGGCGTGAAATACGGCAATTAAGGCACTGCGTCTTGCCGGGGGACCGGCTCTGCTATCACCCCTTCGCTGCCCGCCGCAGCAAGCGATGAGCGTTGCCCGTGCGGACCGCCGCCAGGTGCGCCTCGCTCAGCGCGGACTCCTGGAGTTTGAGTAACGCCGACTCGAAGTAGAAGAACGGGGCGTGGGAGCCGAAGACCACGCGTTCGGCGGGTACCTGCGTTAGCAGGTTCGCCACGCCGCCGACGCCTTCCACGGTGGCAATGTCGAAGTAAACCTGGCCTGCCTCGGCCAACCTGGGCAGCAGGGCGCTTCTGACCCCACGCCCCCAGTTGAGCAGCACCACCCGCAACTCTGGGCGGGCTTTGAGCAGGGCAGGCAAGGGGGCAACATCCACGTGCGGCACTCGCATCAGAGAATGCTGCGTGCGCTCGTCTTCCATCGTCACCACGAGTTGCACAATCAGCCCGCGCCTGCCGGCCAGGTTGAGGAGTCGGGCAAAGGCCGGGGCGTCCAGCTTGTAGCCGTGATAGTTCGGATGCAGTCGAATGCCGGGCATCTTGTGCTCCGCGTCGCAGCGGCGCAGGTCTTCTTCCCATGCCGGCAATCCGGGGTTGATCGAGCCGAAGGGCGTCAGGAGACCGCGCCCATGCCGGCGGCAGCATTCTGCCAACCGCGCATTTACCGCCCCGAGGTCTTCATGCAACAATCCGTCAAAACTTCCCGCCCAGGCTTCCTTTACGCCCTGGCGGCGCAGCCTCGCAACCAGCGCCTGCGTTTCATCGAGCGGCAGCCGACGGCCCGGCCAGCGTCCGAGCGAAACATTCGTATCCACCAGTCCCGTCTGCCCCGCCGCGCTGGCCGTGCTTCTTGGCTCCGTGGAATCCGCGGTCTCGGGTAGCCAGCCGCTGGCGGCGGCCGCAGCCGCAACCGTTGTTGTTCGCAGGAAGTTTCTCCGGCTGAAATCACTCATGTAACCTCACTGACTTATATAACTTGCCTGACTCTCTTATGCTTAAGAATTGGCGTCAGCAGCCGCCTCAGGTTCTCGCCCAGGATCAACTTCCTCGCCGCTTCCGGGATGTCCGCGCCAAGCACCTTGCCGAGCTGAGAGGCAAAACTCCTCCCACCCGCGTCGCTGCCGTAAAGCACCCGGCGGGCGCCGAGTTCGCGCACCGCCGTCTCGGTCATCCCCGCCGTCGGATCGGTTCCGCACAGGTCAACCGACACATTCTCACAGTCGCAAAGCGCGCGGATGCCCAGCTCATAATCCCCGCCCGCGTGCGCCCCGATGAAGGACGCCTCGGGATGGCGCCGCGCCAGTTCTGCCAGGTCCATTGGTGTGGATTCGCCTGGCAGGTTGCCGGTGGCCTTGATGTAGGTGTGCTGCAGGACGGGCGCTTTGAGTTCCGCAGCGCGCTTGACAATTGGGTCCAGCTCCGGCGCGTTGCAGCGGCGCGCCACCCAGAGCTTGACTCCAACCATGGGTCCGTCCCGCACGCAACGGTCCAGCTCCGCCAGGCTCGCCTCAACGTGATGGGGAGTCAGATAGACGAAGCCAAAGGCCCGGTGATGCCATCGCTTCAATGCGGCGAGCACCTCGTCGTTCTGCTTGCGCATGTCCGCCGGCGTCGGGTCGTAGGACCACTTCATCCCCATGCACACGCATAGTCGCTCAATGCCCAACCGGTCGGCAAACGCGATGAGCTGTGCCATCCGCTCGTCCGGCGTGTGTCCCGGCACACCCGACAAGTGGCAATGCGCGTCCCAGATCATCATGCCCCGAGGTTCGGCTTGATGCCTATCCCAAGTCAATCGGTATCGGCTGACCCTGATCCTGGTTTGATTTTCTGACCTGCTCGAGCAGATGCCAGAGAATGCGGTCCGAAGCGCTTTGTTGCTGACAGATGTGCTATGGTGTGAAAGGTGTGGTGAGGTGCAGGGCGCAGGGGGTAGAGCGGCGTTCCGTAATCGGGTGGGAGGCGGGCTTACGCCCGCCGTCCCCCCACACCACC
>CAZHEW010000204.1:0-6447 GCA_964531815.1 uncultured Verrucomicrobiota bacterium | reverse complement strand
GAATACCGCAATCTATACTTCGAGAATACGCGCGACGGCCGCCGCTGGCGCATCGGCACCTACAATTCGGAGAGCGGGGAGATGATCGAGCCGGGGGTGTATCCCATTGAGCCGGGCGGTTCCAAGCCCTGGGAACTGCGGGCGGAGCGGGCGCGGCAGGTGGAGGGGGTTTGGACCTTTTACAACGTGCTCGTGCTGAAGGAAGCGCCAGACACCAACGCCCCTCCAGTCCCCTCTCTGCGGACCAACGTGCTCGCGGTCCCGGAATTCCTGGAGACGCTGGAAGAGATCAACAGCGAGATCAAGATCCGGGACAGCATGTCGCTGCGGGCCGCCAAGAAGGCGGATGTGCCCATCGAAGATATTCTCAACTATCTGCGCTTGCACCCCCAACCCTCGCGTTCTGACTGGTATTGGCTGCACACCAAGCTGCAGGGACGCCTGGCGGCGCCCTGGACCTGCGTGGTGGTGGTGCTCGTGGCGATTCCGTTCGGGGCGTCCGGCGGGCGGCGCAATGTGTATGTGGGGGTGGCCAGCAGCATCGTCATTTGCTTTGGGTATTTCGTCCTGCAGCAGGTTGGGCTGGCGCTGGGGACCAGCGGGCGAATCGAGCCGTGGCTGGCGGCGTGGTTCCCCAACCTCTCCTTCGGCCTGGCGGGCCTGTGGATGACAGCCCGGGTCAGATAAGCCAGGAGCCAGGCTGACGCGCATTCGGCCGCGTGTCGCCGGGGGGCCGCCAATCCATCTTACTCCGCGGGCGGGCGAAAGAGGAGACGCGCGTACCCGTAGGCCAGCATTTCACCGATGACAATGCGAACGCCCTGGCTGGATTGCCACCAGTGCCGCTCGTCGTATTGCGTCTCCGGAATTGCCAGCACCCCGACGGTGCAGCCGCGGCCCAGCGCCTTCTCAAACAGGAGCCGCGTGCGGCGCGCGTGGGCGCCGACGGTAACCAAGTTGACCCGGGCAGGAAACATCTGCTGTTCCACCAGACGGGTCTTCAAGCTGCGCGCCATGGCGTAGGTTCGGTCCCGCCGAGTCAGCGGGGTCGGCACGGCTTGCACGTCATTGGTGCCCATGCCGAGCTTGATCAGAGTGGCCGCGCCGAGGTTGGCGTAGTTCGTGTATTCGGACAACGGCGCGCCCTGCTCCAACGGAATACCGGTGACAAACAGCTTCGTGTAGTGATTCTGCCTGAACTCGGAAATGGCCGCCTGAAGCGTGTAATCGGGCGCCCATCCCTCGACGACCAGGATTCCTCCCGGCACAGGATCGTTAATCGCCAGAAATGGGTAAGCTTCGCGAAGCGCAACGACCGTTAGGGCCGCGACACTCAAAGCCAGCAAGAACCAGCCCCGCAGCGTCGGCACCAGGCATTGCCGCCGGAATAACATTCCCCAAAAGACCTTGTTCGGTTCCATAGTCATCTGGCTCAAATAAGTCCTATACCCTAACATTGCCCGCAGGTCGAGTCTGGGGAGCGATGAACGCGGCGCCCTATTGGCTTGACCCTGAACCGGCCCGTCGCATATTGGCGCCAATTCCGGACATGACGATAATCCGCGAGCTCAGCACCAAGATGAAAGCGATTGTTCTTCTGACCATCTCCCTGGCCTTTTCGATAACAGCCCCGCTGCCCGCCGCCCGGGCGGCCGAGCCGCCCGCCGCCGCCGCCGCTTTTACGTCCAAAGATACGGTGGTGCTTAGAGCCCTATCCCTGATGGACTCCGGCAAGTTCCAGAAAGCCGAGACGCTCCTCCACAGCGCGGATCGCCCGGGTGATGCCGAAGCCCGCCGCGCCCGCAGCGAGGCTCTGGAAATCATCCGGCGCACGCGCATCGAATACTCCCTCGATGCGCCCGGCTTGCTCGCCAAGGTCAGGAGGTCGGTCCCTGACGCCACGCCTCGGGAAGTCGAGCGCTGGGCCAGGGACAGCTCCGCCCGCTACCGGGTCATTGACGGCAAGAAACTCTACTTCCGGCGCGAGCCGCAGAACATTTTCCTCTTCTGTGCGGAAGCCAAAGCCCGCCGCGCCAAAGCCGGCAACGCGCCCCCGGAACGGAAATGGCAGCTAACCGACCACCTCCGGGCCATTGTCGAGGAAGCCGAGCGCACCGGCCAGGTCGAGGTCCATCCCGTGCGCCATCGCATCACGTTCACCCTCACCCTCCGGCCCAACACCCCGGGCGTCAAAGCCGGCTCGCAGGTGCGGGTGTGGCTGCCTTTTCCGCAGAAATACCGCCAGCAGCGCGACGTGAAGCTCATTAGCGCCTCGCCCGAGCCCAAGGTGATCGCGCCCAATGCCATTGAGGGCAACCCGGTCGGCGGCGCCCCGCAGCGCACGATCTATATGGAGCAGCAAGTCGCCGACCCGGCCAGCGCAATGGAGTTCAAAGAGGTTTTCGAGTACACCTGCTCCGCCTACTACCCCCTGCTGGATGAAGCGAAAGTGCAACCTCTGCCGCCGGACTGGAACGGCGCCTGCCTGGGAGAACGCCCGCCGCACATTGTTTTCACCCCCGCGCTCCGCCGCCAGGCCGCCCGGATCATTGGCGAGGAGACCAACCCGCTGGCCAAGGCCCGCAAGATATTCCGATGGGTCAGCGCCAACATCAAATGGAACGCCGAAGACGAGTACTGCATCATTCCGTCCTTTGCCCGCAAGGGCTTCGCCGCCGGGCGGGGCGATTGCGGCGTGCAGGGGACCGTGTTCGTCACGCTCTGCCGCATTGCCGGCATTCCGGCCCGCTGGCAAAGCGGCCTGGAAATCAAGCCCACGACCACCTGGGGCATGCATGACTGGGCCGAGATTTATATCGCCCCTTGGGGCTGGCTGCCCGCCGACGCCTCTTACGGCGTGCAGGAGTCTGACGACCCGAGGATCGCCGACTTCTACTGCGGCCATCAGGACAGTTACCGCACGATTTTCAACCTCGACTGGGGCCGCGACTTTGTTCCCCCGAAGCAATCGCTGCGCTCCGAACCCGCCGACCTCCAACGCGGCGAAGTCGAGGTGGATGGCCGCAACCTTTACTTCGACCAGTGGGACTACTCCATGAAGGTCGAGTGCGACCCGGGACCAAGCCCCGAATAAAACTCCAGCCCTCGATCCCGCAACCGCGGCGCTCGCAACGCCGGGAGGCCGCCGGCCGCTCGCCAGGGTTACGCGTGCACGTGCGGATCCCAGTCCAGCCCATCCACCTTCTGCGGCTCTTCCGTTCCTTCGTGGATGAGGTGGATCTGCGCAAAACGGCAGTAGCGCTGGATGTCCCGGCGGTGGTCGCCATAGAAGATCACCCGATGCAACCCGGACGACCAGTTCTCCAGGAACTTCTCGATGTGCTCCACTTTCACCGTCAACTTGGTGCGGCAGCCGCGCTCGACGAAGGGGCTGTCCACCGCGTCGCCGGTGGAAAAGAGCATCTTGTCGGTGCCCAGGAGGCGCGCCATGGATACTTTCTGCTTGATCGGCAGCTTCACCATCAGCGATGCGCCCCTGCCATCTTCCAGGTGGCTGCGGATGTGGTACGGCGAGGCCGGAGTGCCCGGCCCCAGCATCTGCGTGGCCGCCACGCAATGGGCGTGGATGATTGTGCTGTTTGACTCGTCAAACACCGGGTCGGTCACAAAGCCCGGCTTGCCCACGAGATAGGAGAAAATGAGGTGTGTCATGGTGGACTTGAGGTCTGCTTCGCAGACGCCGCCCAGCCCCATGTTGTTGAATCGCACAAACCCGAGGCACGGATACCCCATGCCGCGGTCCATCAAGCCCATTCCCAGGCAGTTCATGGTAATCACCACCGCGCCATGCTGCGCCAGCAGGTCGCGCATCGCGATGTACATCACCGAGGACTTAAGAATCTCCTCCCGGGTCGGCTCCACGATCTTCTTCGCTTCCTTTATCCACCGGCGCATGTCGGCCATCGCCTCGCCGCGGTCGGCGGCCTCATAAGCCTTCTGGAGGTCCGGCAGCAGCAGCGAGATGATCTCCGTGCCGAACTTCTCCTTGAGCGCCTGGCAATAAACGGCGTCGGCAGGCCCGTTGCTCACGTTCAACACGCGCGCCTCCTTAAGCCGGTGAATCGCCCGGAAGGGCCGGATGGCCGTCAGCACGTCTTCGTAGCGGCTGCTGGGGAACACCTCGATCAGCTTGCCCTGTCGCTGCCAGCCCGCCATCGTGTGCCATTCATGGCCGCTATAGGGCAGCGCGAACAACATGATCGGTATGCCTGTATCAAACAGGCTCTGCAATTGCCCCCCGATTCCCATCGTCAGATGAATGGCCAGAATGCCGCTCACGCCCTTAAACTTCTCCTTCGCCGCCGCCAACTGCGCGTCGTTGGCAATCAGGCCGCCTTCCACGAACTCCACGTCCGCCAGGCCCTCCCCCAGTTTGGCGAGTTGTGCCTCGAAGCGCCGCATGTCGGCATTGAGGTCCACCTTCGAGGTCGGCCAGCCCGGATGCTCGCGGCCGAGATAGAGCTTGCCGATGCGCACCTTGGACTTCGGCCCCAGCGCCGGCTGGGGGCTCATCGCGGCCAACCGCTCGGCCAGCGCGGCCAGCGCGCCCGCCGACACTACCCCCGCGGCGGTTGATTTGAGGAAACACCGGCGTGAAACGTCCGTGATCATGTCTGTTCTCCTTCGGTTAATTACGCGTGTTCAAGTGAGCCTTTGCGGCTTGGAGCGGCGCATTGCCGCCTTTCCGGCCAGGGTCCCCAGGTCAGGAAAGAACGACGGGCAACTCCGGCCGATACCAATCGGCTTGCCTGGTCTTGCTTGCCGTCGCGACCTGGATGGCAATTCATGACTGCACTTCTACACTGCCCTGCAAGCTGGCGCAATCAGTATTCTGCCCCCGATCAGGGCGCTGCGCAGCCACCCAATTCGCTGACGGGTTTGAGACTACCACAACTTTCAGCGAATCGGTCGTCGGGCGAGACGCCAGTTCGATGGCGTCAGCGGTTTGGGCGAGGGGAAACTGGTGGGTGATGAGGCGGCGGACGTCCAGCTTGCGCGAAAAGACCAGCCGGGCCGTTTCCGCCTGCAACCGGAAGTCCGCGGAGTAGCTGCCAATCAGGTCTTTCTCGTCCACGCACACGGTGGCCAAATCGAGCGTGGTCCGGGCGCCGCGGCGCGTGTGCGCGAAGAGCAGCACCTGTCCGCCGCCGCGAACAAAAGTCTGGGCCTCGCGCACGACGGCATCGGACGGCACGGCGATGACTGCGGCGTCGAGACCGCGGCCGCGGGTCAGTCGAGGGATTAGGGCGGCGAGGGACGAGGAGTGGCGCGCGGCAACTGCGCCGAACTCGCGCGCCAGCTTCAGCCGGCCGGGCAGCAGGTCAGTGGCGATCACACGCATTCCACGCAACGCCAATAGGCGCGTGAACATCAGGCCGATCGGCCCCTGCCCGGCGACCAGCACGGTGTCGCCGCGCAACAGAGCAAGGCGTTTGACGGCCTTGAGCACGGTGTTGACGGGCTCCAGCATGGCGCCTTCGAGAAACGTATTGCGCGCCGGGATTTTGACCACGCCCGGCAGGACGAACGGCATCACACGCACGTATTCCGCATAGCCGCCCCCCGCGGGCTCGAAACCCGCGGTGATGCCGGTGCGCTTGTACTGCTCGCACTGCGCGAAGGCGCGGTGCCGGCAAGAGTGGCATTTCAGGCACGGCACATGATGATGCAGCGCCACCCGCTCGCCTGCCTTGAATCCCCGGACCCGCGCCCCGGCGCGGACAATGATGCCCGCGGTTTCATGGCCAAAGATGCGCGGCGGCGACAACGTGCCGTGCTGTATCTTCTTGATGTCGGTGGGGCAGACGCCGCACGCGGCCACGCGGACGAGCAATTCCCCGGAACCGATGCGCGGCACTGGCACGGTCTCGAGCCGCAGGGTGTTCAGCCCGCGGTAAACCACAGCCTGCATCGTTTTCGGCAGCATCTACTTGGCTTCCCACACCACCTGGCCATCCATGACCGTCAGGACGACGCGCGCCTTGTCTATATCCGCCGGGTCAATCTGGTAGAGGTCGCGGTCGAGCATGACAAGGTCGGCGAGTTTGCCGGGGCTGAGGGTGCCTTTGACCTGTTCAGCAAACTCGGCGTAGGCCGAGCCGACGGTGAAAGCGCGCACCGCCTCGTCCAGGGTAAGCTTCTGTTCGGGGATCCAGCCGTCGGGATGCTTGCCGTCCAGCGTCTGGCGCGTGACCGCCGCCTTGAGGCCGAGCAGCGGGTTAAGCGGGGCAACCGTCCAGTCCGAGCCGAAGGCCAGCACCGCGCCGGTGTCGAGCAGGGTGCGGAAGGCATACGTGCCCTTGGAACGGTCCGCGCCGATGCGCTTGAAGCACCAGCGCCCGTCATCGGCCGCGTGATAGGGCTGCATGGAGGCGATGACCTTCTGCTGGCCGAAGCGGGGGATGTCGCCGGCGCGCAGGTGCTGGG
>CAZHEW010000203.1:0-6501 GCA_964531815.1 uncultured Verrucomicrobiota bacterium | reverse complement strand
GCGTCTGTCCGCGCCGTCCGCAGCTTCGGTGTCAAAGCCAGCATCTTGTCCACCAGGGCCACTAGCCGGTCGTGCCGGGCGCGGCCGGCGGCACTGGCCAGATCAAGCGAAACGATGGGAAGCTCTCCGAAATACTGTTTCGTGCAAGTGATCCAGCCCCCACGGAAGACGTTACTCACCTGCCGGAGACACCAGAACAGCAACTTTGAGTTCAGAAGTCCGAGAACGAACTCCGGTCTTAGCGGGCATTGAGAGCTCAAAGTGACCGTGAAGCCTCCGCTCGCCATTGGACACAGTGAGCCGCGCACCTTGTTCGGAATAAACGCAAAGACCGGTCTATTGGCAAGAAGCGGCACCGCGATCTGCGCGCGGTCGTGAAGCTCCAGGTTGCGGGGAGCTGAGTAGCCAAACCACTCCTTGAACTGCTTCCGCTCCCGGAGCTTTGCACTGTGCCGTTGCAGGTGGGCGAAAGCCTTGGGAAAACGGCATTGAAGCTCGGAACTCGACATCAGGCGGCTGACCCCATTGTCAGTCGCGTAGGGAAAGACGATGCGCCACTCTGCTGACGGCTCCAGATAGTAGCGGCCGAAGTCAGGAGCAAAGAGCGGAATCCGAAGGGCTCCAGCTTCCAACCCGTGCCCTTTGGCTTCCACGACGTAAATCTCGTCATCACCACTCGAGCTTCCACGGCTCATGTCAGCAGGCAGGTCCAGCAAGCGCCTACTGACGGATCTCACCTTGTTGAGCAACCTGGTTTCTTTCTCATCCGCGAATGTCCAAGGGCCTTCGCCAAGCGCCTCAGCCGGGCGAGACTCAAAGGAAGTTTCGTCCAGAGCCTTTGCTGCGGCTTTGCTGGTAGCCAGTTCAAAGGCACCGACTTGCTCGCGACTCAGGAATAGCAGGCAGGTGTAAGTAGTGGCCTCAAAGACCTGCTCAGCCCCGAAGTCCACGATCCGCGCCACAGCCTTCGCTTCCGAAAGGCGGGAGCGAAGGCCCGAACCATAGTCGGTTCGGAAGAATTTGTTTGGCAGAATCATTCCGAGACGGCCCTTCGGACCAAGCAGGCTCAGGCCGCGCTCAACGAAGTTCACATATACGTCGTAGTTGCCGGTTGCGGCGCGGTAGTTCCGAATAAAGTAGCCGACTTGGTCCTGCGGAAAGCCTTGGATGCGGATGTAAGGCGGATTCCCGACAACCGCATCAAAGCCACCTGCCTTAATAATGGCCGGGAATTGCACCGGCCAATCAAACGCCCGCACGCGCACGAGGTCCTCGGGCACGAGCGAGAAGTCGGAGGCGATTAGGGAGTTGCCGCATTTGATGTTGTTTTCGAGGGGCGGCAGGAGGGCCTCGTCGCTGCCGAAGAGGTCGTGTTCGCGGGCCAGCGTGAAGCGGTTCTCGCCTTCGAGCATCTTGAGGTAGAGCGAGAGCTGGGTAACTTCCACGGCCTGGGCGTCGAGGTCCACGCCGTGGATGGTTTCGCGCAGGATGCGGCGCTTGGCTTTGGTGGTGAGGTGGACGGCATTCTCCTCGACCCAGCACCAGTCGCGATGTTTCTTCTTCCAAGCGGCCAAAGCACTCATGGCACCCGAGGACGCGGCCGCGTTCTGGAGTGCGCCGGCAGAGCGCAGCGGCGACGGCGCTGTTGAAGCCGCGCTTTTGCTCCCGGGTTCGGAAAGCGGGGTCGCGCTGCGCTTGCCCCCGCACTCCAAAAGCTTGCGGAGGTCGTCGGTCAGCCATTGCTGGCAGTGCTCGCAGACGACCTCGAAGGCGCGGATGAGAAAACTGCCGGAGCCGCAGGCTGGATCGAGGATGCGCAGCCTGAGGGCGTCTTCGGGCGCCTGGCCGGCGAGCAGTTTGCCGACGGTTTGGGCGACGATGTATTCGACGATGTAGCGCGGGGTGTAATAGACGCCGCCGGCTTTGCGGACCTCGGGCTTTTCCTCGATGGTGACGCCGCGCCCGTGCGGGCGGACGACCTTGCCCAGGAACCGCTCGTAGATGGTGCCGAGGATTTCGACGGGGATGTAGTTGAACAGGTAGGGGGATTCCTCGTCGTCGAGTTCATCGAGGAAGTGCGCCAGCCATTCGTCACTGACGACGAGTTCTTCGCTGAAGTGGGGTTTGAAGAGGTTGCCGTTGAAGAACGGGATGTGCGAGGGTGGGCGGCGGTCCAGCGCGCGAAAGTGGCGAACGAGCGCGTGCCAGAGGCTGCCTTTCGGAGCGCGCAAGCCGACGCCGCCGAAGTGCGCGGGCGGTTCTTCGTGGAGTTCAAGGGGTTGCTGGCGGCCACGGCGGGTGGTGTCGGAGTCGCCGTCATCGCGCCAGGACCGGACGAGGCGCTCCAGCGGGCGGCCGGTGTCAATGTCACGGTCCTCGCAGATGCGCAGGAAGAGGATGCGGTCGAGGATGTGCTGGACGGCTTCATTCAGCCGGGTGCCTTCGAGGAGGTCGGCGCGGTCGTTTTGCTTGAGGAGGTCGGAGGCCAGTTCGCGCCGGGCTTCGTCCAGGAAGTTGAGGAAGTCGGTGTCGAGGGCGCGGGAGCGGTCGGGTTTGATGAGCCAGCTCTGCTTGAGCTTGCCTTTGCCGGCGGGCCGCTTGGGCAGGGACTCGATGAGCTGGTCAATGCTGCCGGCGGCGACGCGTTCGCGGGCCAGCAGGTTCCAGAGTTCCTGCGCAATGAGCGGGTATTGGCGGAAGTGCCAGGTCTTCCAGAGGCCGATGTCGGGCTCGTCCTTGAATGGCTTCCCGCCGACGATGAAGACTTTCAGCTCCTCGAAGTCGCTGAGGACAGCCAGCGGCAGGCCCTTGTTCCACGCATAGCGTTTGGCCTGGAAGGCGCAGGTGGCGTGGAGTTCCTCGGCCGGCTTCTTGGCCTCGCAGACGAAGCGGTCGGTGGGGTGGGTGCGGAAGAGGTAATCGGCGCGTTTCTGGCGTCCGCCGATCTGGGTGCGGCTTTCGGTTTCGACTTCGCGACGCTGGGGGATGAGGCCGGCCTTGTTTTCGATGTCCCAGCCCAAGGCGCGGAAGAGGGGGTTGAGGAATTCCTGGCGGAGGCTGGCTTCGTCATAGCCGGCGCTCTTGTAGGCCGCGAGGTTCCTGCCGAAGATTTCCACCAAGCGCGCGAGTTCGCGCTGGAAGGAGTCGAAGGTGGCGCCGTCAGGCATGGGCGGAGGCTAAAGCAGATGCCGAGCAGGGTTCAACCTAAAAGCCCCAATTGAGTTGCCCGCTAAACCTGCTAAACATGCTAAAACAAAGGCCGGAGGGGGCGGGGCGTGAGGCACTCTGGCTTTACCCGGCAGGTGAAGTATGGCCGTTACAGACAGCGAGGTTTGATCCTGCGGTTCTTCGCGTGTTTAGCGTGGGCCATTTCGTGCCAGTGCCTACAAGACCACTGCGGCCTTTAGCCCGCATATTTTGCACTCAACGCCGCGTGAAGGCACGCGGCGCACTGTGGCCGTCTCGATCGGAGCGTGGGGCTTTCAGCGCAACCGGAAGCCGCCCTGAAATACGACCTCGGCGAGGGTGACAATCAGGAAGATGGCGCTGACCACGACGTTGAGGCGGAAGAAGGCGAGGTTGATCCAGTTGAGGCTGCGCCGGCGGGCGATCCAGTGTTCCAGGACGAGGCAGGCAACGATGAGCATCCAGCCAATGATATACGCGATGCGAAACCGGCAGATCAGACCAAAGACAAACAGCAGGCCGCACATCAGCAGGTGCGCCAGGAAGGCGGCCCGCAGGGCGTTCCCGGGCCCCCAGGCGACGACGAGGGAGTGCAGGCCGTGCGCGCGGTCGAACTCGTAGTCCTGCAGGGCATAGATGATGTCGAAGCCGACCAGCCAAAGGACCACGACGGCAGCCAGCACAACCATCTGGACGATTTCCCAGCGGGAGACATCCATGCCTTTGACGGCGAGCCACGCGCCGACCGGGGCCAGCGCCAGGGAGACGCCCAGGAAGACGTGGGTGTAGTCGGTGAAACGCTTGGTCAGCGAGTAAAAGCAGATGACCACGAGCGCCACGGGGGAGAGGTAGAAACAGAGCGGATTGAGCAGATAACTCGCGCCCACCAGCCCGGCGGCCGACAGGGCGCAGAGGGTCACGGCGCTGGCCAGGGTGATCTGTCCCGCGGGCAGATGGCGACTGGCGGTGCGGGGGTTGAGGGCGTCGAACTTGCGGTCCACGATGCGGTTGAAGGCCATCGCGCAAGTGCGGGCACAAACCATCGCGGCGACAATCAGGCCGAATGTGCGCCAGCCGGGCCAGCCGCGGCGGGCGCGGGCGGCCACCGCCATGGCGGCGAAGGCGAACGGCAGCGCAAAGGCGGTGTGGGGAAACCGCACGAACGAGAGCCATTTATTAAGGGTGGAAAACACTCAAATGGTTGTCGGATGTTGGTTGTTGAGTACTTGGCTTTTGCGCTTCTTCATTCTTTTTCTTCTGCCCAGCGCCCCACCAGATTGTGCGCCACGCCAAGGTGATCCAGCACCCGCGCAACCACCGTGTCCGCCACCTGCTCGACGCTCTGCGGGCGGGAGTAAAAGGAGGGGTTGGCCGGGAGGATCGTCGCGCCGGCCTGGAGAAGGAGCTCGAAGTTCTTCACGTGGATCAGGTTCAGCGGCGTTTCGCGGGGAACGAGGAGCAGCTTCTTCTTCTCCTTCAGCACGACATCGGCGGCGCGCAGGAGGAGATTCTCGCTGTAACCGTGCGCGATGCGGCCCAGGGTGCCCATGCTGCACGGAATGATGACCATCGCGTCGGGGGCATTGGAGCCGCTGGCAAAAGGCGCGGTCATGCTCTTGAAGTCGTGGGAGATTGCGCCGAGAGGCAGGCGCAGGCCGCCGGGCAACTCCTCCGCGATCACCGACGGGGCGTACTGGCTGAGCACGACATGAACCACGTGCCGGGCGGGCTCGAGGTTTTCGAGCAGGCGCTGGGCGTAAAGCGACCCGCTGGCTCCCGTGATGGCGACAAGTATTCTCAAAAGCGTCGAATGGTTGAATTGCAGTCGGACAGAATATGACCACGCGACGCAAGTTGGGCAAGCGGGTTTCCCCCCACCTTTCCGCCGGGAACGCCGAAACGGCTTGAGTCATTACGGCGCGCCCGCAAAATGCCCGGGTGTCAGACCTGGTCAGAGTTCTGGACCGCCTGTTCCGCCCGGCCGGATGCGTGGAACGGCGGCCGGGAGGTGCGAGCCCAAGCGCGGCCGGCTTGAGCGCCGTCGCCCCGGTCTGTCTGCTGCTGGCGGTTGTGCTGGCCGGGTGCGCGACCCGCCCGCGCAAAGACGGGGCGCGGGTGCCGGATTGGGAAAGGGATGGCCTCGCGCCCGCGCCGGTGGCGCCAGTGGTCTCGCCAGCGCCCGCGCCCGCACCGCCGGTGGTTGCCACCCATCAGCCGGCTGAGACCTGGATTCCGCTGCATCGCTGGCGCAAGGCGAACAACCTGGCGGATCCCGGTCTCCCGGGGGCCGCGCCCGCTGCCCGCTGCTCGCTCAGCACGCCGGGCGGAGTCCTCGTCCTTTGGGCGGGCAGCCACTCCATGTACTGGGACGGCCTGGAAATCCGGCTGGGATTCGCGCCGCAAGTGCTGGGCGGGCAGACGTGCGTTCACGCGATTGACCTGGAGAAGACCCTCGAGCCGCTGGTCCGCGGCGCCTGCGCGAGCCTCCTGAAGACCAACGCGAGCATTGTCATTGATCCCGGCCACGGCGGCACAGATTCGGGCGCAAAGAGCGTTTGGGGCTCCCGCAGCGAGAAGGAGTTCACGCTCGACTGGGCGCGGCGGCTGGAGCCGCTGCTGGCCGCCAACGGATGGCGGGTGTTCCTGACCCGGAGCAACGACGCGGACTTGTCGCTCTCCAACCGGATTGCCTTTGCCGAGGCGCGCCAGGCGGACGTGTTCCTGAGCCTGCATTTCAATTCCGCCGCGCCGGACCAGCACGAGGCCGGCCTGGAAACTTATTGCCTCACGCCGACCGGCCTGCCGTCGAGCGTCACCCGCGGTTACGGCGATGACGCGGGGCTGGCGTTCCCGAACAATGCGTTTGACGCGGAGAATCTGCAGCTCGCCTCGCGGGTGCATCGGGCGCTCTTGCAGGTCAATGGCCGGCTGGATCGGGGCGTGCGGCGAGCCCGCTACCTCGGGGTGCTGCGCGGGCAGAACCGCCCGGCGATCCTGGTCGAGGGCGGTTACCTGTCCAATCCCCGCGAAGCCCGGCGCATCGCCGAGCCGGCGTATCGGCAGAGACTGGCCGAAGCGGTGGCGCAGGCCCTCGTCCCGGCCTTCCAAGTGCCGGCTTCCAAAGCCGAGGCGGGGGGACGCAATCCGGAGGCCGCCAGCCGGAGGTCGGAGGTTTCAGCCCCGGAAGCCAGGCTGCCTTGAACCCGCAACCCGCCATCGGAAGCGCGGGCCGATGATTGCGGAGAATGGTTGGCGGGGAGTTGAATCGGGTAGGAGGCGGAGGGGTTAACCTCCGCCGTCCTCCCACACCACCGG
>CAZHEW010000202.1:0-6511 GCA_964531815.1 uncultured Verrucomicrobiota bacterium | reverse complement strand
GCGGCGCGACGCCAACGGCCTTAGAGCTGATTAAGGAAGGCAACCGTTTCATTGGTGAACAGAGCAAGGACAGGATCCTGGAAATCCGCTCAGAGAAATCCGTCGCCAGCCTGACGCCGGATATCTGGCATCTGGTATATTTCGATCCGGACGCAACATCCAAGCGGGCACAAGTGAAATTCGGTGCGGGTCGGCAAATGGGTATCAAGCGCAACTGGCGCCCGCTTGGCAGCAGTGGGTCAGCGGATAAAGTTCTCGACCTAAAGAAACTGAAGATTGACTCTGACAAAGCCATCCAGATTGCCACTGCGGAGCCCCTGCTTGCCAAACTCACCCTCAAGGCCACTCAGCTTTGGCTCCAGCAGACTGACCTAACGGCCACGTGGAAAGTGCGTCTTTGGGCCGCCAAACTGAGCAAGCCAGAGGCCAGCGTGGATATCGGGGAAATCTTCATTTCCGCTGAGACCGGTGAGGTCATTAAGAGCGAGTTGCACCCTGGCAAAGTGGATTGATTCGGCAGCCGCGATTCGTTCGGTCCCAACGGCTAAGACGACGGTAAGCGGGCAAGCGTTCTCCGCAACCTCAGGTTTGTGCCACTTGCCTGCACAGTCCGGCTTTGTTCAAAAGGCCTGTCCCACGCGCTTCAGAAGAAGGGATTGTGAGCCTTCTCTTCGGCCACCGTTGTCAGTGGTCCATGACCGGGGCAAAGCAGCGTTTCGGGCGGCAAGCTGAGAATCTGCTCGCGCACTTGCTGGCGGGCCAAGTCCCAAGACTGGTTGCCGCGACCGATGGAGCCTGCAAATAGCGCATCCCCCACCATCGCCACGTGAGGTGCATCTTCAGGCCACGTGCCGACGATGTATGTCGTGCCGTCTTCGGCGTGGCCAGGAGTATCGCGGTGCGTGATCCGCAGATTGCCTAGATGAATAAATTCGTTCGCCCGATTGCGCTGCTCCACGGGAGCGCTTTTCGAGCCGGAATGGACGCGGACTTGGGGGAACTGTCTGCGCAGCTCGCCCAGGACGGCGACATGATCTTCATGGGCATGGGTGATGAAGATGTGCCGGAGCTGAAGCTGGTTTTGTGCGACCAGCCCAGCCACAGGCCGCGCCTCCCATCCGGTGTCAAACAACGCCGCTTCGCGCGTAACTTCATCCCAGACCAGGTAGCAATTGACCGCCATGCCTCCCGCCATGGTTGCCACGCAGCGCAGCTCACGCCAGGCGCTCAAGTCCTTTGCGCTAGGCAGCCAGCCGTTCGCGATTGCTTCGAGTTTGCCCGGATGCAGCCCAATTAATTCGGCGAGCGCCACCAGATTGGGCTTCCCCGGGACCTCGCCGGATTCCTCCAATGTTGCTAATTCTGCCTCCTTCAGTCCCACCGCTCGTGCGGCAGCAGCGGCGGAAGTCTTGGACATCGCTCGCGCTTTGCGAATGATGTCGCCCAGATGATCTTCCAGATTCATGCGTCAGAAGCCGGGAACATGGCCAGTTGAAGCATCTGTCTGCCTCGCGATGCTAGCGACGGCAGCGAAGTTACTTGCTCCGTTGAGCGGGAGGCGATTTGGAGGCGGATGGCGTCGTTGGGGCATTTGTTGAAGCGCTTGAAGGAGCAGTTTCCCTGACGAAATGATCGAGGATGGAAAGATAGGCATCGGTCGCAAAGCCCGCTTGCTCGCCCCCCTCGCGTTTGAGTGCCCGTAGCTGGTCAGCAGCGGCTTTGGCCTGGGCGCGGATGTCATCCACGGTCAGCGTGCCGCCCATCAGCCCGCCGAGCAACTCATTGAACTTCTCGTTGACCTCGGGTCCGGCAGCGCTGAGATACTGCTTTTGCACCTGCTGGACAAGATTGCTGCTCGATCCCAGGCCGCGAAGCGCCGGGGGCAGACTCACAGACGCATTGGTGGCCGCCGCGCAGGGCGCGGGCCGCACCGCGGGGGGATTGGTCGCCGACGTGGGACATATTGTGATGCCCGCAACCATACTCCGCGGCAGCCGCAGCGTTCCCAGCACTTCGCTCTGGAGAACGACCGTGTTCGTATCGAGCGACAGGATTTGGCCGACATAGCGATCGCCGTTCATAAGCTCGACCTGGTCGGCCTGGAGCGAACCCATGGCGGTGAACAGGGCAAAAGCAGTGCAAGCTGCGGCAACAGCGATTCGCTGCATGCCCGGTTTGCGCTTCGGACTCGCGCTGCCCGGATAGAAGGCGTCGCCCAGCAAAAGGTTGAGGTCGTGGACGGCCAGCGTTAGTTGTGCGTAAGCATCCGCCGTTTTCTCGTCCAGGTCCCGCTGCTGGAGACGTTTGCTGATGCCGCGGAAGCGGGCGCTCAGGGGGCGCCGCGTTTCTGCATCACCAAGGGCATTGAGAAGGCGCCGGACTTGGTCGGCCCGCTCGCGCGCTGTGCGGATAACGCGCAAGGCCGCGGCGAAACCCGTGCGCCCCTCTTTGGCGCTCTTGAGGAGAACACACTCAAACTCGCGGCAGTACCTTGGCCGGTCGCTATACACACGGCAGCGGGAGCCTTCGAAGGCGGTGCACGGCTGCGGGAACCGGGACAGACGCGCCGAGGACTGGGAGGTGTATAGGGGCAGACCGAGCGATCGCAACCGCGGCGCGTCGTCCCCGGGCCGCAACCTGACATCGGCAAAGAGCACGCCACTGCAACACAGCCCGCATGAGGTGCATAGCTCGCTCATGATCTGATCATCGGCATTGCTGGAGCGATTCACGTCTCCATAAAGATACGCGCATCCGAGGCAACACTCAACACCTTCGGCAGACAGTTTGCGCATTTTGGGCGCATTTTGGGATTGCCTGCGCCGCGCTCCTATTGCATGGTCAGAACGCACTTTTTGAAAGGACAACTTTATGAGCGCGCAACATAGTCACAGCAATTACCCCAAACTGCACAACGCCATGTGGCCCGGCCTGGTCGGCAAAGGCAGCCCCGGCGCCGAACCAGGCATTGATCTGGATACCATGCTCGACCTCACGGCCAAGGCTGAGGTGGACGGCGTCAGGTTTGACGGGGTGGATCTGTTCCTCTGTGATCCGCACGTCAGCATTGACATTGACGACGACGGCCTCAAGCGTCTGGCCGATAAGGTCAGGTCAAGGGGGTTCGTCATCGGCTCGGTCGTGGCGCCCGTTTGGCCGCCCACGGGCGGTGGCTCGGCGATGGGCAGCGAGGAAGAGCGCAAGCTCTTTGTCGGACAGGTCCGCAAGGCCTGTCGTATCGCCCGAAAGCTGCACAACCTCGGCGTTCGGCCCTACGGCGTGGTGCGCATTGATTCGGCCTGTAGCGTCGCGGATTGGGCGAAGAACCCAGAAGCCAACCAGAAGAAGATTGCTGACACCTTTAGCGACGCGTGCAATGTGGCGGAGGACTGCGGCGAGCGATTGGCCGCGGAAGGGGAGATTTGCTGGGGTGGCATGCATAGCTGGAAGAAAATGGTCGAACTTCTGCAACGGGTGGACCGTCCGCGAACACTGGGGTTCCAGGCCGATATGGCGCACACGCTTCTTTATATCCTCGGCTACAATGCGCCGGAAGACGCTATCCTGCCGCCGGATTGGGATTGGTCCGACCCCCGCCGTCTCAACGAGGCAATGAACACCCTTACCAGCGCGCTGCGCCCCTGGACGATTGACTTCCACGTCGCGCAGAACGACGCAACTGTCCACGGCTCAGGCACGCACGACAAAACCGGCCATCACTGCCTGCCGAACGACCCCAACGGCAAACTGAACATTGTTCACCATGCGGGCTATTGGCTGCATGGGAAGGATGGTCGGCTGACCAGAACGATTCGCCACATCTGTTGGGACGGTTGCATGTTCCCCAATGCGGTAATGATGCAACCGCAAACGTGGAACGAAATCCTCAGGGCCATGATCGCAGTGCGCGACGCTCACGGATGGCGCGAGGAAGCCCCCTTGGCCGTCCAGGCCGCAGCGTCCCCTGCCAGAATCAACACGCGCAAAACCGCCAAGCCTCTGGCCGCCAGACCCCGCAAGACGGCTCGCAGGAAACTCGCGAAGAAGCCGGCCAGGAAGCCAGTCCGCAAGGCCAAGTCCAAGCGAGCGAGCGCCAAACAGCCCGTGAAAGCCAAACTCCGAAAGGCAAAGGCAGTTCGGAAGGTCCGTCCAAAGCGAGTGCCGCCAAAGAGAAGGACCAAACCGGGGAAGTAGTTCCAAATCGGACGGTCGGGATAAGGCATTCTTAGTGTCCCGAGGCACTGCTTTCATCCGGTCGCAGGTCGCGCATGGTATGCAGGACGCGGAGCGCCCGTGCATTGCACCACAAGCCCCCATACGCACGCCTGCATAGCGGAGTGCCCTGCCAGGCCCACGCTTCCTGAACGGGGGTCAATTTTGTTGCCAGCAGCATGAGATTATATTTCTATGGGCGCATGCAGACGCGCTGTGTGACGTTGCTACGCTTCACCCTTGCCTTGATGTTTGCCGCCGCTTCGGTGGCCACAGCCAGCCCATCTAATCAGCTTACTCAACAGGAAAAGGCTGACGGCTGGAGGTTGCTCTTCGACGGCAGGACAACCCATGGCTGGCGCAGTTTCAAGCAGCAGTCATTTCCCGACAAAGGCTGGGTGGTCGAGGACGGTTGGCTGCACTGCCTGGGTAAAGGTGCCGGCAGCAAAGGCGGCGGCGACATCCTCACCGATGCACAGTTCGACGACTTCGAGCTCAAATGGGAATGGAAGCTGGCGGCAGCAGCCAACAGCGGCCTAAAGTACTTTGTGCTCGAGACGCGCAATGAAGTGCTCGGGCACGAATACCAGATGATCGACGACGAACGCGCGGTTGGCACTGATAAAGGAACCCGCAAACAGCTCACCGCCTCATTCTATGCCGTGTTGGAGCCGCCATCCACGCCCGTCATGCCGCCTGGGCAGATCAACTCCTCGCGGATTCTAGTCAAAGGCGACCACGTCGAGCACTGGCTCAATGGTGTCAAGGTGCTCGAATACGAGTGTGGCAGTGAGGTCGTCAAGGCCGCGGTCGCGGCAAGCAAGTTCAGGGACAAGGCCGGATTCGGCAACAAAGTGCGAGGTCACCTGCTGCTTCAGGACCACAATTGCAAAGTCTGGTTTCGCAACCTGAAAGTCCGCGAGCGGCCCGCCGCGCGGTAGCCCTTCCCCCTGGCGCAGGGTGCAGAACCCCGCTCAGGTAGTGAAGCTGACCACCTTGGGGCGCACCAGCCGCTCGAAGTCTTTGTACGCCAGCTTGATCACCTCGGTATGTGAGCCGGCATTGAAGGCTATGTTCGCGTTTTCGGCCAACGAGGACGCCGCATAGACCTCCATGCCGTAGAGATTGCCGAATGGCGGCATGGCGCCGATCTCACAGTCGGGGAACTTCTTCTTGAACTCCTCCTCCGGGACCAGCTTGACCTGGTCAGCCCCGGTGACCTCCCGTAGATCCTGGAGGACGACCTTGCGATTAGCCGGCAAGACCGCCATCGCCGTCTCGCCGTCGAGTTGAACGATGACCGTCTTGGCGAGTTCCTTGCCCGGGATATGCGCCGAAGCGGCCACCTCTTGCGCCGTGTAGGCGGTCGAGTGAATGATGCTGACGTACTTTATCTTCTCGTTATCGAGAAACTGCTTAAGTGTTTTAACTGGCATAGCGTTCTCCTTCCTATGTAACTGCCTCACCGTAAGCCATCGCGCCGAATAATCAAGCCCTCCACGACCAAACTGCAACGCCACGCCAACGGCGAAGCGGCCTACCGTCCGGGCGACCGGTGTGGCAGCTCTTGCCGCACGACTGCCGGGCGGCTTCCGTCAGGGGGCACGGTAAGCACGTCGAGCACATCGTTGTGGCGGATGCTAACGGCATTGCCCTGGTGCTCCACCGTCAGGTCGAGCTTGCCCTTGAAAGGACTCAGCACCGTTACGAATTCTGCGGCCATGCCTTTCTGCCTGGCCACGAGTAATTGCACTTTGCGCGAGCCGGTCTCGGCTGGGCATTGCCCGATTATCGGGGTCAGCGGACCGCTCCCGCCCAGCCAGAACCCGATACCACTGCCCCCTGTCGCCCAACGGCCGGAGACTGCCAGCGCAGGTGGCCGCGCCGTCAACTTCGCGATCCAAGGCTCCGGCGCGGCGACGGGACCGGTTTCTTTACTTGGGCCATCTAGAGACAATTTGCCCTCCGAGTGCAGGTAGAGATCATAGGTGTGGTCAGCGCCGCTCTTAAGCTGGTCCACCACAACGAAGCACACCCCGAGACGCACCACGGTTCGCCTGTGTGTGACGCCCGGGTAGGCCTCGGCGGTCTCGGACTGGGCGGCCTCCAAGTCCGGCTCGCCGAGCCAAAGCTTTACGTTGTTCTCCCTGGTGGGATTCTGGCTCTTGCCGTCCACCGCGACGGTATTGTGGGCAAAGGTAGATCCATACCACGGCAGGATGGAAGCGCCGTATCCGGGCGTGCCATAATCCGCCAGCCATAGCTTCCCGTTGGCGAACAGGGTGATGCCCATCTTATC